>JAFRWQ010000151.1 GCA_017437925.1 Bacillota bacterium | reverse complement strand
GTGGGTGGCCTTGCACATGATCTTTCCGAAGATCACGCCGGCCGCGGTCCCGAAGGCGAAGGCCACCAGACCGAGGATGACGATCTTGATGGTGTCCCACTTAAGGAAGGCTTCGGCGGAGGTGGTGGCTCCCACAGAGGTGCCCAGAAGTATGACGACGATGTACATCAGAGCGTTGGAGGCGGTCTCGGTCAGCTGACGTACGACGCCGCATTCTCTGAACAGGTTGCCCAGCATCAGCATTCCGACCAGCGGAGCGGTAGAGGGCAGGATGGTGCATATAACGATGGTGACGATGATGGGGAAGAGTATCCTCTCCTTCTTGGAGACGGGACGCAGCTGCTCCATCTTGATCTTGCGCTCTTCCTCGGTGGTGAGAGCCTTCATGATGGGGGGCTGGATGATGGGGACCAGCGACATGTAGGAATAAGCCGCGACGGCGATGGGACCCATCAGAGCGGTCTGGCCCAGTTTGGAAGCCAGATAGATGGAGGTCGGGCCGTCGGCTCCGCCGATGATGGCGATGGCAGCGGCCGCCTTGTCGTTGAAGCCCAGGAACATGGCGCCCATATAGGCGGCGTAGATGCCGAACTGGGCGGAAGCTCCCAGCAGGAAGCTCTTCGGATTTGCGATGAGAGGACCGAAGTCGGTCATCGCGCCAACGCCCATGAAGATCAGGCACGGCAGTATCGCCCATTCATCCAGCTTGAAGAAGTAGTGGAGAAGACCTCCCTCTTCCATGATCTGCGGATAAATGTTGACCAGCAGCATGCCGAAGGATATGGGGACCAGCAGCAGCGGTTCATATCCCTTCGCAATGGCCAGGTAGAGGAAGAAACAGGCTACTCCCACCATGACCACATTGCCGATGGTCAGATTGCTGAACGCCGACTGACTCAACAGGTTGGCAAGGGTGTTAGAGATATATTCCATCTGGACCTCCGTTTAGTTGAGGCTGGCTATGACTACGCCCGCTTCTACCATCTGGCCTTCGCTTACGTCTATGGATGCTACGGTGCCGTCCTGAGTGGCGACCTGGGGGATCTCCATCTTCATCGCTTCAAGGATGATCACGGTATCGCCCTTCTTTACGGCGGTGCCTACGGGGGCTACGATCTTGAAGATCTTGCCCGCGGCGCCCGCGGTGATCTTTACTGCGCCTGCGGCGCCGGCGGATGCTGCCTTGGGAGCGGGAGCTGCGGCCTTGGGGGCTGCGGCCTTGGGAGCAGCCTTTACGGGAGCTGCCTTGGGTGCGGGAGCCGCTGCGGCGTCTGCCTTTTCTACCTGTACCTCATAGGATACGCCGTTTACGGTTACGATATAGTTTTCCATTGCTTATTTCCTCCTTATGCTGCGGACCACGAAACCTTCCGGATCCTCGCCCCTGGCGCTCATGCTGGCGTGAAGGGCAGCGGTTATAACTGCGACTAAAAGCTCCTGATCGTCTTCCTCTTCTTCTACGGGCTCAGTTGCCGGCGCTGCCGGGACGGGAGCCGGGGCCGCGGGGGCGGCTTTGGTCTGGGGAGCTATGTACTTGAAGAGGCTGATGATGAAGGATATGAATAACAGGACGACGAATACGGTGCCCATTCCGAGCAGGGTATTGAGTCCCGCAAGCCTCATTATTTCGCCTGTGCTCATGGGGTTCCTCCTAATACTCTCCGGCGAGGAGCATCTCGAAGGCGCCCAGGACAGCCCTTCTGCTGTCGGCGGGATCTATGGCCTTGTCGACGTAGCCTCTGGCCAGGAAGCCCTGCAGGCCTCCCCTGGTCAGGTACTCGGCCTTCTTCTCTTCCATGAAGCCGGCCTTGTCCTCGACCTTCTCAAGCTCGGAAGCGTAGAGGATCTTGACGGCCTGGTCTTCGGGCATCACCTGGACCTTGGCGTCATACCAGGCGAAGACGAAGTCGGCGCCCAGGGCCTTGTTGTCCATGACGGAGAAGGCTGCGCCCATGGCCTTGCCGGTGATCAGGTTTACCCTGGGCACTTCGGCGTAGGAGTAGGCTCCGGCCAGGTAAGCGGCGGCCTTGGGAAGGGTCTCTTCCTCGCCCTTGGCCTGGGAGAAGCCGGAGGCGTTGGTCACGGTGAGAAGAGGGATGCCGAAGGCGGTGCAGAAGTCCACGAAGTCGGCTAGCTTTTCGCAGGCGGCGGTGTCGAGCTTTTCGTTCTTGTTGGCCGCAAAGCCCACCACCATTCCGTCGAGCCTCATGAAGCCGGTCAGGGCGTCGGCCTTCTTGGCCGCGCCGACTTCCAGGTAGCTGCCTTCGTCGGCGATCTGCATGAGGACGTCCTCGGGATCATTGGCGTCGCCGCAGCTTACCAGTCTGTTCAGCTCGTCCTCGCAGTCGGTCTCGGGAGCGTAATCGTCGGCGGAGAGGGGAAGATAGCCGTAGAGCTCTCTGATATATGCGCAGAGGGAATCCTCGGAGGCGCTCTCGGAGGCTACTTCGCCGGCCGGGTCCTCCTTGAGGAACTTGTCGAGGGCGTTCCTGGCGCCGTCGTATTCTCTGGCGGCGGGAGCGTTGACGAAGATCCTGGCTTTATCCTCTTCGGTAAAGACGAAGTCGGCCATGCCCGCGGCAACGGCCATGCCGCCTCCGCAGTTTCCGAATACGGCGGCGATCTGGGGGATCACGCCTCTCGCGTCGGACTGGGCCTTGAATATCTTGCCGTAGGCATGAAGTGCGTCGGCGCCTTCGGTGAGCCTTAAGCCGCTGCAGTCGATGAGGGCCAGGATGGGGGTCGAGCTCTTCATCGCCATCTTGTAGCAGCGGAGAATCTTCTTGGCGTGCATCTCACCGAGGCTGCCGCCCATGACGGACGCGTCCTGACTGTAAACGTAGACAGGGCGGCCGTCGATGGTGCCGAAGCCGGTCACCACGCCGTCAGAAGGAGCCTTGGCCCCGCAGCTGAAGTCGGTACTGCGTGCCGTAACGCTCTCACCGAGTTCCATGAAGCTTCCGGCATCCAGTATCAGCCCCAGGCGCCTGTAGGCCGATGTGTTGTTTGTCATGTTGTTTCCTCCGTATCATTTGTAGTTTATGTGATTATGAAACATATATAACCAAAATATATTATAGCATATAAATTAGGGCTTTGTTGAGCTATCTGAAAGAAAGTCAGAAAAATGTCAATTTTCTTGCGTGTTTCTCTCAATTTCTTCTTTCGTACTCTATAGCGGCAGCGCATTCGTCGGAGAATTCTTTGCCGAAAAGGTCGGAGACGAAGCCGAGGGCCATGTCTATGCCCGCGGAGACCCCGGCCGAGGTGTAGAACTTGCCGTCCTTTACCCAGCGGGAGACCCCGTCCCAGTTTACGGAAAGGTTCTGCGAGCTCGCCCAGCCGAAGGCCCTGTGGTTGGTCGCGGCTTTCCTGCCGTCAAGGGCCCCGGTCCTTGAGAGCAGGGCCGAGCCGGTGCATACGGTGAGGCAGTACCTGCTCTTTTCGGCGACGCGCGAGAGCAGGGCGATCAGGGCTTCGTTGTCCACCTCTTTTCTTGTGCCGAAGCCTCCGGGGATCAGCCATATGTCCTCAAGGTCTTTTTCTTTGGGCTTAAAGGTCTCTATCCTTATGCCCTGTTTGTTGGCGACGGTCCCCCCTTCGAGGGAAAAGTAGCGTATCTTCGCTTCCGGCAGGCGGCAGAGCACCTCCACCGGCCCGAAGACGTCCAGGGCGGTGAAGTCTGTGAAAAGCAGCACGTTGATGTTCATCGTTTCCTCCATGGCGCTCTTTGATTCGCCGGGCGGCGCCGGACCCGGCCGTATATCGGTTCAGCGCTTTCTTCCCGCTGCCGCTATAGCGATTATGAGCAGGGTCATTGCGGCTATCGACGCGAAGACCATGCTCCAGCCCATGCTCTTGAGGAAGAAACCGTAGACCACGCTCTGGGCTGCGGCCCCCATGTAGGCCGAAAAGTCCAGTATTCCCGAGGCCGTGGCGGTGAAGACCCTTCCCCCCATGTCGCAGGCGTAGGAGAAGGCGCAGCCGTTGATGGCGTAGACCGCAAAACCCGCGAGGAAGAGCACCGCGCTCACCGCCGCGCTACCTCCCGCTGCCGTGGGATCCATGAAGATGAAGGCGCTTATCGACGCGAAGAGCAGGCAGCCGCAGCCTATGACGGCGGGGAGCCTGTCGTTCGGGCAGAACCTGTCGGTCAGGACCGGCAGCACGAAGGTGCCTATGGCCATGCCCACCGGGAAGGCCAGGGACTGCATCAGCCCCGCGGTTATGTCCACCCCGAAGCGCTCGCTGAAGTACAGGGGTATCCAGGTTATCATGCCGTATCGGGTGACTCCGGTGATGAAGATGATGGTGAGCCAGGCGTCGAAGCGGCGGTTCTTCAGCATGTAAAGGTAGGGGTAGAGCTTGCCCTTTTCCCTTACCAGTTGCCTCATGCGCTCCTCGTTTTCCGCGGCTTCGGGGTCTTCGGCCTTAAAGTCGGGAAGGCCGGCGTCCGAGGGGGACTCCTTTACCAGGAGCCTGAAGACCAGCAGTATGGCGGCGGGCACCGCGGCGGGGAGTATGAAGCAGCCCCTCCAGCCGAGAGAGGGCATGAGCTTAAGCGCCGCTGCCGCGATCACCATGGAAAGAGCCTGCCCCAGCCCCGAAAAGGCGTTGGCAAAGCCGGTGGCGAAACCGTGGTTCTTTCCCGGCCACCAGCGTGAGAGCAGGGCGAGACCCGGTCCCCAGGCCATGGACTGAAAGAATCCGTTGAAGGCCCAGATGACCGCCATGACGGCGATGCTCTTCTGAAAGGACATGAGCAGGTTGCAGGCGGGGGAGAGCAGGGCGGCGAAGGTGATGAACCTTACAGGGCCCGCCAGCTCCGACAGCCTTCCGTTGACCAGCTGGCCTATTCCGTAGGCCCAAAAAAGCGCCGAGGTCAGTATGCCTATGTCCTTTGAGGTCCAGCCCATTCCCTCCATCATGGCCCCGGCAGCGTTGCCCAGGTTCAGCCTGCAGCAGTAGAGGCTCATGTAGAGCAGGGAGAACATCATAAGGCAGCGCCATGCCCCTCTCCTGAACTTTCGGTATTGTTCCTCGGAATAGCCCAGTCTCAGATCGTCGTTCATATGCTTCACCTTTCACGGTAATTTGTATTATAATACATTTGCGGGGAAGAGTCGCCCCGAAGAAAAGAACAACGAGGGAAAAATATGATCTTTGAATATATGGAAGCCGAATCCACCCAGCAGGAAATGAAGGAGCTCTATAAGGCAGGGGAAGCCCGTCTTTTTGACGCCGTGACGGCCCTTTGCCAGACCGCGGGCAGGGGCAGAAGCGGCAGGAGCTTTTACTCCCCCGAGGGAGGGCTTTACCTCAGCATGCTCCTTCCCTACGACGAGACCGGGGTCATGACCAGGGGAGCCGGGGCCTGCGCCGTAAAGGCCATAGCGAAGACCACCGGAAAGGATCTTCGCATCAAGCCCGTGAACGACCTCTACATGGACGGCCGCAAGATCGCCGGGATCCTCGCCGAGGCCGTGACCGATGACGACAGCATACCCATCGCGGTCATACTGGGCATAGGAATAAACCTGGTGACGCCCGAAGGGGGCTTCCCCGAAGAAATAAAAAACAGGGCCGGAGCCCTGTATGAATCCGCGTCCGAGATAGGCTGGATAGGCGGTACCCGCAGCGTCCTCTACCAGGACGACGAGCTTTCGGAGCTCCTTCTCGCGGGCCTGAGGAGCCAGCTCATGTACGCCCTCATAAAGGAATTCGGAAGGCTGGCCGACCCCTCCGAAAGCGGCAAGCTTCTCGAAGAATACGAAAGGCTGCTGCTCTCCGACTGGCCGGGCAAGGGCGAGGAGGACGAGTACGGGAACCCCTTGGAGCCCGCCGAAGAGGACCGCGGGGCATCAGAAGCGGAAATAAATGAAGGGATTGTAGCTGCTGCTGAACATGTAGATACAGCAGAGGATGAGCAGGGCCAGGTGCCAGAGGTTTAAGATCAGGGATCCGAAGCCGGTCTTTTCAAGGCCTTTGAAGAGCTTTCCCACGGGGAACATGAAGACCAGGCCCAGGGGGATGTAGAGGGCCGCTTCTATTATTCCCGTGTTAGCCGCCAGCACGTCCATGAGGTCGAAGGGGCCTCCGAAGAACATGGTCTTAAAGGCCGTCCCCAGGGCGGCAAAGTCGGTGATGTTGAAGAGGGTCCAGCCGCAGACCACTATGAACATGGTGATGAGCCAGCTCAAAGGGGCGGGAAGCTTTGCCATGAGCTTTCCGGTCACCAGTTTTTCGAGTATCAGAAGCAGGCCGTAGTACAGGCCCCAGAGTATGAAGTTCCACGAGGCCCCGTGCCAGAAGCCGGTCAGGGCCCAGACCGCCATGATGTTGAAGACCCAGCGCCTGCGGCTCACCCGGTTTCCGCCCAGGGGTATATAGATGTAGTCGCGGAACCAGCTGGAGAGGGAGATGTGCCAGCGCCTCCAGAACTCGGTGACGGAGCGGCTGATATAGGGGTGGTCGAAGTTTTCGAGGAAGTGGAAGCCGAATATCCTGCCCAGGCCTATGGCCATGTCGCTGTAGCCCGAAAAGTCGAAGTAGATCTGAAGGCTGTAGGCTATGGCGGCGAGCCAGTACATGAGCCTGCCGTAGACCGCCGGGTCTCCGGCGTAAACTATCTCGGCGAATTTGGCGACCCCGTTGCTTATGATGAGCTTTTTCGCAAGACCTATGATGAAGCGGCGAAGACCCGAGGCTATCTCGTTCGGGTCTTCTTTTCTTGACCCTATCTCCTTTTCGACGGTGGAGTAGCGGACAATTGGCCCCGCTATGAGCTGGGGGAAGAAGCTGACGTAGAGCAGCAGCCTGGGCCAGCTCTTTTGCAGCTTAACATTGCCCCTGTAAAGGTCTATGACGTAGGAGAGTATCTGGAAGGTGTAAAAGCTTATGCCTATGGGAAGGGCGACCTCGGGGACCGCTGCCGGTATCCCGAGGGCTGCCAGGTTCTCCGCGAAAAAGCCCAGGTACTTGAAGATGAGAAGGTTCAGGGTTATGACGCTTACGGTCGCGATATAGCAGGCTTTTCTTAAGGCGGGACGGCCTTTGAGGCCTTCTATTCCGAGGCCTCCCGCGTAGGCTGCGAGGCTGACCAGCATCATCAGGAGCACCAGCCTCGGCTCCCCCCCAGGAATAAAAGATCAGGGACGCCAAAAGCAGGACGCCGTTGCGCCATCTGAGGCTCCTGAAGGCGAAACAGAGCAGGGCCGTCAGGGGTATGAAGAGGAAGACGAAGGGAAGGCTGCTGAATACCATGGCCTACCTCAGTATGAAGGCGGGAAGCACGTAGTAGTCCAGGTTTCCTATGAGCAGGACCTTGTCAATGCCCCGCTCTGCCACGTACTTGTCGAAGTCGAAGGTCTTTCCGGTCTGGTTCTTGTAGTTTCGAAGATCCACGCTGTAAAGGGTGGTGAAGTGCTGGGAGAGCAGCAGGAGAAGAGCATTGTCGTAGGATTCGCCCAGCATGAGCACGCTGCCGTTATCGCAGTCCGGGTTCTCAAAGACCGCCTCTCCGCTGTCGGGCCCGTAGACCGCCCCGTATTTCGCTTCCTGCAGCATGGAGCCTCCGTCCTTTATGCGCTTTACGTAGGCCAGCTGCCTTCCGTATTCCGAGGACTTGGCCCCGTTGAGGGTGATGGTGACGGGCTTAAGGTCGTAGGTCCAGACTCCCACGGTCTCGGTGTAGCGCTCGGTGTCGGAGCCTGTGGCTTTGGAGCCCGAGAGCTTTCCGATCTCGACGTACTCTATGGGTTCAAGAGGGGCTTCTCCCGGCAGCAGCATGTCGAGGACCTGGGTGTAGCCCCTGTAGGACCCGGTGCCGCTCCAGTGGTGGTCGGTCTTGTAGAACCAGGCGTCGAAGTCGGAGAAGCGGTCTATGAGGAAGCCCCTCTTCTGCTCGTCGGGCAGCTCGATCCCCTCGTGAAGGTATTCGAAGATGCCCGAGCGCTCTCCGCTGACGAAGTTGACGTCGGTCTCCTTTTCGATGTAATAGGTATAGAACGCGATCTCGGGATGCCGGGAAATGAGGCTGTTGATCGCCTCTATGTGGTCGTCCAGCTTGGACTTTTCGCCGTCCAGGAAGCGGTTGGCGTACATCAGATGGTCCTTTAGGACCAGGCGGCCGCTGGGCAGGGTGAAGTAGCGCTCCGCGGTCTCAAGCTTGACCGGGTTCCTGCTGCCCCTGTATATGCCCATGGACAGCTCGTTCTGGCGCCTGATCTCCGCTTCCCTTGCCAGCCTTTCGGCTTCCCTTTTTGCCTCCAGAGCAGCTCTCTCCTCGGCGTCCTTTGCCTCTTTTATCGCCTTTTCTTCCGCCGCGAGCCTTTCTTCTTCGGCCTTTCTCTCGTCTTCAAGACGCTGCTGCTCTTCCTTTTCGACCTGAGCCCTGTGATCGGAGGTCAGGCCTTCGAATATCCTGGAGGTGAGCTCCGAGACCTGCTCGTTGTAGCTCTTTTTGGCGTCGAGGGCCCAGGGCAGCTGGTCGCCAAGGGCCTTTTCGGCCTGTTCCTGAAAGCTGCCGTCCAGATAAGACTCGACGGTCAGAGGGGCGAACTGCTCCATGTAGCGGTTCTCGTATTCATTTATCTCTTCGGGCAGCAGGGCGGCCCTTCCGAGCCCCGCGATGAGGGCGGTCAGGACTCCCGCCGCGAAGGCGGTGTTAATAAAAGTCTTCATCGCTGATATTCTATCATATACGTGTTTTCTTACAAGTTTTTTGAAGGGGACGGACCGCCGTCATTTTTACCCTTGATAAAAAGCTGACAGAGGTTTATCATTGCTTTATGAACGTGTTCATAAAGCTTCGGCGGAAAGGACGAATATGCCCAAGATACTTGACAGCCCAAAGGAAAAGCTCCTTGAAAGAGCCAAGACCATCATGCTCACGGAAGGCGTTCCCGGCCTCACCGTAAGGCGGCTCGCGAAAGACTGCGGCATGGCGGCGGGGACGGTATACAACTACTTCCCCTCCAAAGAGCACATAGCGGCCGAGATCATGGTGAAGGACTGGGCTGAACTCACCGAAGGCCTGGGGGCTTCCCCGGGATCTCCGATGGAAGGGATAGAGGAGATATTCCTCGCCCTGCGCCGCTTTTCCTCGGTCTACGGGGGAGTGTGGAGCTCCTTTTCGGTCAGGGGAAGCGTGACCAGCCTGCCTTACCACAGCCTTCTGGTCTCCCGGATCGAGGGCCTTCTCTCGCGGGTCATCCCTAAGGAAAAGACTGAGGAGGAGCCCTTCCTTCTCACCTTCCTCGCCGAGATGCTCCTGCGACTGAGCCAGATCCCCGGAGTCGAGCCGGACACCTTCAGAAGCCTGGCGGAAAAGCTCCTCGCTTAGAGCCGCCGGGCCGATATAAGCAGCCGGGCATGACCGGCCTTCGTCCGCCCCACGGGCGCGGCGGGCGAAGACGTCCTTCCGCCCTGAAAAGAGGTAAGAATTGAGCAGCTTTAAAGACCTGAGAGTAGTCGACAATTTCTATCAGACGTCTCTCTTTTTCCCCATGCCCACGGTGATCATAAGCACCCTGGCAGACGACGGGTCCACCTCCCTGGGCCCCTATTCCCTGGTCCAGCCCTATTATGTCGCGGGCAAGGACTACTACGCC
>JAFRWQ010000150.1 GCA_017437925.1 Bacillota bacterium | reverse complement strand
TCCACACCGTTCGATAATTTGATATTCTCCATATTTTCAACATTTTGAGTTAGTTATTTCCTGCAAAGATACGAAATATTTGTCAATGCCCATTTCCACATATTACCTTTTTTCATGCGGTCTCGATGCGCAGCACCATGTCTATGTCCAGGGTGTTGTGGTGGGTGTAGAAGGGACGGGCGGCGGCGCCTATCTCAAAGGGAGTCAGTATGGGGGTCTCGACCTCGAGATAGCCTCTGTCGTCCAGGAACTTTCTGATCTCGCTGAGTATCATGGAGCGCTTTTGGAAGGTCTCCTTGACCTCGGGGTTCACGATCAGGTCGACATAGCGCTGGCGGTAGCGCAGCTCCGTGTCGGTAAGGCCGTGGAACTTCTCGGGCAGGGGCCTTAAGCTCTTGGAGAGCAGGGTCAGCTGCTCCACCCTGATGGAGATCTCGCCGGTCTTGGTGCTGAAGACCTCGCCGGTGATGCCCAGTATGTCGCCTATATCCAGCTTCTTGAAGAAGTTGTAATTCTCCTCGCCTATGTTGTCTCTGGTGACGTAGAGCTGGATGTCGCCCCTGTCGTCTCTCAGATGGGCGAAGCTGGCTTTGCCCATGACCCTCTTGGACATGAGCCTGCCGGCCACGTTCTCCATCTTGCCCGAATTGGTCTCGGGTTCAAGGTGCTTGAAGGCTTCCTTGATGTCCGCCGAGTATGCGGTCTGGAAGAACTTCGTTATGGCATAGGGGTTCTTTCCCTCGGACTGGAGCTTCTCCAGCTTGTCCTTTCTTATGAGGAACTGCTCGCTCTCGCTCTGCTGGTTCTGCTGATTCTTCTTTTCTTCGCTCATTTCGATCTCCCGCGCGGAGCCCTATTCGGGCTTGAATATCTTAAGTATCTTGTAGCTCAGTATTCCGTCTTCGACTTCGACCTCGACCTTGTCTCCGGCCTTCTTGCCTATGAGTTTCTTGCCCAGGGGGGACTCATTGGAGATCTTGTCGTTCAGGGGGTCGGCGTCGGTGATGCCAACGATCTGGTAGGTGAACTCTTCCTTGGTCTTGGTGTCTCTTATGGTCACGGAAAGGCCCAGGTTCACGTGCTCGCCGGTAAGCTCGTCCTCGGTGACGATCTTGGCGTTCCTGATCATGTTGTCAAGCTTCGCTATGCGCTCTTCGACCTCGACCTGCTCGTCCTTCGCGGCGTCGTATTCGGCGTTCTCGGACAGGTCTCCGTAGGACTTGGCTTCCTTCAGGTGCTCGGCCACCTCGACGCGGCGCACCGAGATCAGATGATCGCGCTCCTCGACCAGGGCGTCGTATCCGGATTGTGTAAGCAGAATCTCTTCGTTCATGGTTTATCTCCTTCTATTTCTTAAGCTCGCTTAGGATCTCTGAAAACTGTTCCAATGTGTCTGCAGTGTTGAGGCGGGCCCTCACGGCCGCCCCGCCCTCACAGCCTTTTGTGTAGAAGCTGCTGTGCTGGCGCATCTCCCTTAAGGCCGTGTACTCACCCTTGGCTTCCGTCAGAAGCTTAAGGTGAAACTCTATGGCGTCCGCTATCCCGGCGGGAGAAGGCCTTTGGGGGAGAGGCTCTCCCTTGAGCAGGGCCTTCGCTTCTTCGAATATCCAGGGATTTCCCCTGGCGCCTCTTGCTATCATCACGGCGTCGCAGCCGGTATTCTCCATCATTTGCAGGGCGTCTTCGGCGCCGAACACGTCCCCGCTCCCTATGACGGGAACGCTTACGACATCCTTAACCGCCTTTATGCAGTCCCGGTCGGCCTTACCCGAGTAGTACTGCTCTCGGGTCCTGCCGTGGACCGCTACGGCCGAAGCCCCCGCTTCTTCCATCTTTCTTGCAAAGGCCGCGCAGCTTTTCGCGTCCGCCCCGTCCTCGGAAAAACCTTTTCTTATCTTTACGCTGACCGGCTTTTCCGAAGCTTCGATCAGAGCTCTTACGCAGTCAGCCGCCAGATTCGGCTTTTTCATAAGGGCCGAGCCCTCGCCGTTCTTTACGACCTTCGGGACCGGGCAGCCCATGTTTATGTCGAAAAAAGCAGCTGGGCTGTCTTTCAAAAGCTTCCCCGCGAAGGCGAACATCTCGGGCTCGCTTCCGAAGAGCTGGATGGATACCGGCCCTTCCCTGCCGTCTATCCTCGCTATCTCGGCTCCTCCTGGGCTGTTGTAAAAGAGGCCCTTGGCGCTGAGCATCTCGGTGTAGCCCAGGGCGCTGCCGTGAAGATGGCAGATGTACCTGTAGACCCTGTCGGAAAAGCCCGCCATGGGGGCAAGGAAGAAGGGGGAAGGAAGCGCAGCGAAAAAGTCCTTAAGGCTATTCTCCATCGCTGTCAAAGCCCTGGCTTTGGACCTTGGGGTTTCTTGCCGCCTTGTTCTTTTCGTATATTATCTCAAGACCGTTTAAGGTCAGAAGCTTGTCGACCACGTCTATGCAGAGGGTCTCGGAGGCCATCATGGAGGACATGCCGCCGGTCGCTATGACGGTGACGGGCTTGTCGCTTCCGGTCATCGCGGCCATCTCTTTCTTCATCCTGGCCACTATGAACTCGGTGACTCCCATGTTGCCGTAGACCACTCCGGCCTGTATGCCTTCGATGGTGTTCCTGCAGATGACCTGGCCGGGGGCCTCAAGCTCTACCTTGGGGAGCTTTGCGGTCTTCTCAAACAGGGCGTCCGATGAGACCTTTATGCCCGGGATGATCGCGCCGCCTAAGAATTCTCCCTTTTCGCTCACCGCGTCTATGGTGGTCGCGGTGCCGTAGTCTATGATGATCAGGGGCCCGGGGTAGGCCTCGTGGGCCGCCACGGCGTTGACTATCCTGTCGCTTCCCAGGGCCTTGGGGTTGTCGTACTTTACCACAAGGCCGGTCTTGATCCCGGCCGCAACGATCAGCGCCCTGATGCCGAAGTACTTGGCGGAGAGGTGCTGCATGGTGTAGGTGAGGGAGGGTACGACGGTGGAGATGATGATATCGGCCACCTCGTCCTTGTTGAGGCCTTCGTATGAGAAGAGCTGGGTGAGCAGCATGCCGTATTCGTCGGCGCTCTTGCTCTTGTCGGTCTCAAGCCGCCAGTTGGTGAGGAGCTTTCTTTCTCTGTAGACTCCCACGACTATATTGGTATTGCCTATGTCAAAGGCGAGAAGTATGTCCTTGCTCAAATCGTGCGGACCTCCTTCTCTATCCTGCGCAGGGCCAGGGCCATGGTGAGGCTGGGGATCACGCTGTTGTCGCTGATGTCGGTACCGAGAATGTCCCTGATGTGCTTGAGCCTGTACTGGACCGTGTTGGCGTGGATGTTCATGATCCTGGCGGTCGCCGAGGTGGAGATGCCGGCGTCCAGAATGAAGGTCTCAAGGGTCTCCATCAGCTGTCTGGACTTGGTGTCGTTTCCGTCGCTCAAGGGCCTTAAGAGATAATTATATCCTGCCTTTACCCTGCCGCCGTTCCTGCATATCTCAAGGCAGTTGGCCGCAAGAGCCAGCTCGAACTTGGTGAAGCTGCGCTTTAAGGGGAAGATCTGTCTTACGTAATTTTCGGTCTCGTTGATGCCGTTGAAGGCCTGGCAGACGCTCTCTATGCCGCGGAGGCCGGAGCAGCAGAAGACACCCTTCGCGCCTGCGGCGACAAACTTTTCGCTCAGCTTCGCCCAGGCGTCCATGTCGATGACCCCGCTCTCGGTCTGTCTGACGAAGACTCCCGCGACTTCTTCTCTTTCGGGCTGTTTAAAGCTTGTAAGGCCGTTGTCCTCCTCGAAGGCCAGCAGAAGCTTTATGGCTTCGTCCCTGTTCACTCCGGGGATGTAGTATACCCCGATCATGCTGTCGCTGCCGCACTTGAGCTCGTCGGCCAGCTGCTGGGCGAGGCTCCTGTTGCCCCTTCTCAAAGCCCCGATGAACTCGGAGACCACGTCCCTTTCGGGTGCGTAGTTCCACATGCCCATGGAGAGCTCTATGATCTCGGAAAGCTTGCTCAGGTCATCCTGGGAGAAGCAGCCCTCGTTGTCGACCAGCATTATGTAGTATTTATTCTTGTTCAGGTTGAAGGGACGCCAGAAGGTGGTCAGGTTGGAATTGCCGACCATGACCTTCTGCAGATCGGCGTCGTTGAGGTCAACGCGGGCTTTAACGGCGTCCTCCACGGTGACGTTGTGCCTGGTCTCAACGGTGAGTATGCGGTTGAACTCCTCGGTAAAGATGACGATCTGGAAGTTGTTGTTGACCGCCGCCTCCTTCAGCGCCACCTGAAAACTGGGATAGCGCTCAAAATTGAGAAGATGAAATATGGTGTTGCTTATGAGGCTGTTGGAAAAGCTCTCGGCCATCTTTCGCTCCTTTCTCCGGCCTTCCGGTATTTATATCAAACGCTATTTCCTTTCTTCGCCCTCGGAGCTTTCGTCTTCGGGCTCTTCCTGCTGCTTTTCAAAGACCTGGAGTATCTCGTCCTCGTGGGGGACGGCGGGCGCTTCGGGCTCTTTGTTTTCTTCGGGCTGATCGGAAGCTTCGGTTCCTTCGGGCTCATCGGGCTCTTCAGTCTTTTCGGACCCTTCCAGGGCCTTCTCCCTCTCCTTCTGCTCCTTAAGGTATTCCTTCAGCTCCATGATCTGGGGCCTGCCTTCCTTGTCAAAGACCGCCACCCTCTTGCCTCCGTCGGGGAGGGCGTCGGGCTCTTCCCTGCGCCTGCGCTCTTCTTCCTCGCGCTCGCGTTTTGCTCTCTCCTCGGCCTCTTTCTTCTCTTTTTCGATGCGGACCTTCGAGAGGGCTTCGTTCTCGGCCTTCAGCTGGTCCAAAGTCTTGGAACCGGTGAAGATCGCCTCGAATTCGTCGCCGTCCAGGGTCTCAACGTCCAGAAGGGCTTCGGCCACGGCGTCCAGCTGGGCTCTGCGCGCCACCAGTATGGCCTCGGTGTCGGCGTAGGCCCCGTCTATGATGGAGCGCACCTCGCGGTCGATCTTGGCGGCCAGCTCGTCGGAGATGTTCAGCTTGGAGGTGAAGTCCCTTCCCAGGAAGACTTCGTCGTTGTCGCTGTAGTTGATGGGTCCTATGGCCTCGCTCATGCCGTACTTGGTGACCATATCGTGGGCCAGCTTGGTGGCTCTCTCAAGGTCGTTGGAGGCTCCGGTGGATATGTCTCCCATGACCAGGGCTTCGGCTATGCGTCCGCCCAGGAGTATCTTGATCTCGTCCAGCATGTCGGACTTGGTCATGTAGTATTTGTCTTCGGTGGGAAGGCTCAGGGTGAAGCCGCCCGCCCTTCCTCTGGGCATGATGGTGACCTGGTGGACCGGGTCGGCTCCGGGTATGGCCCTGGTGACCACGGCGTGACCGGCCTCGTGGAAGGCGGTGAGCTTCCTCTCCTTGTCGCTCATGACCCTGCTCTTCTTCTTGGGTCCGGCGATGACGCGGGTGATGGCCTCTTCGAGGTCATCCATGTGGATGATGGTTCCGTTGCGCCTTGCGGTGAGCAGGGCGGCCTCGTTCATCATGTTCTCTATGTCCGCGGGAGTGAAGCCCGGGGTCATCTTGGCCAGGGTCTCTATGCTGACGGTCTCGTCGATGGGCTTGTTGCGGGTGTAGAGCTTGAAGATAGCTTCCCTTCCCTTGACGTCGGGTACGTTGATGGTGATCTCCCTGTCGAAGCGGCCGGGCCTTAAGATGGCGGGGTCGAGGACGTCGGGCCTGTTGGTCGCGGCCAGTATGATGATGCCCTCGTTGGCTCCGAAACCGTCCATTTCGACCAGCAGCTGGTTTAAGGTCTGCTCGCGCTCGTCGTTTCCGCCGCCTATTCCGGCGCCTCTTCTTCTTCCCACGGCGTCTATCTCATCGATAAAGACCAGGCAGGGGGCGTTCTTCTTGGCTGTCTCGAAGAGGTCTCTCACGCGGGACGCGCCCACGCCCACGAACATCTCAACGAAGTCGGAGCCGCTGATGGAGAAGAAGGGGACTCCCGCTTCTCCGGCTACGGCCTTGGAGACGTAGGTCTTTCCCGTTCCCGGAGGGCCTACC
>JAFRWQ010000149.1 GCA_017437925.1 Bacillota bacterium | reverse complement strand
GGCATAGACCGCATGAGGTCGCAGAGGCTCAAGGCCGCGGTCATGAGCGTCACCAACATCCCCATGATGAACCCCGACATAGTGACAGGTATCTCGCTGATGCTGCTTTTCGTCTTCGCGGCGTCTCTCTTCGGCTTTTCGCCGGTGCTGAGCTTTTACACCCTGCTCATAGCCCACGTGACCTTCTGCCTGCCCTACGTGATACTTTCGGTGCTGCCTAAGCTCAAGCAGATGGACAAGAGCCTCCCCGAGGCTGCCATGGACCTGGGCTGCACGCCCCTGCAGTCGTTTATGAAGGTGGAGCTGCCCTTCATAAGCCCGGGCATAGTTACCGGCTTCATAATGGCCTTCACCCTCTCGTTCGATGACTTCGTCATAAGCAACTTCACCAGCGGCGCGGGCTTCGAGACCCTTACGATACACATTTTCGCCATGATCAAGAAGAGCGTAAAGCCCGACATCTACGCCCTGTCCACTTTGATTTTCGCCGCGGTGCTGCTGCTCCTTCTGGTCTACAACCTGCTGGGCGGAAGAGAGGAGGACATGGCCTTATGAGAAAAGCGCTGAGATCCGCAGCCCTTCTGATCCTCATATGCTTCGCCGCCCTTGCGCTCTCGTCCTGCGGAAAGACCGACGAGGTGCTCTACGTCTATAACTGGGGCGAGTACCTGGCGGACGGGTCCTACGATACCATGGATGTCCTCTCGGGCTTTGAGGAGTACTACGAGGAGCTGACCGGAAAGACCATGAAGGTCTACCTGACCACCTACGATTCCAACGAGGACCTCTACGCCAAGATCAGCGGGGGGACCTCGAGGTACGACGTAATCTTCCCCTCCGACTACATGATAGACAGGCTCAGGACCGAGGGCCTGCTGCTGCCCGTGAACATCGAGCAGGTCTGCGAGGACTACGGGGCAGAGTGCTGGTACGATTATATTGGCGAAGACTTCAGAGGCCTCTACTACGACCCCGAGGATAAATATTCGGTGCCCTACACCTACGGCAGGGTGGGGATCATATACAACGCCGAGCAGGTGGACGAAGAGGACTGCACAGGGTGGGAGCTTCTGTGGAACAAAAAGTATGCCGGCCGCATGCTGCAGTTCAACAACTCCCGCGACGCCTTCGCCACCGCCCAGTACCTGCTGGGCATAGACCTCAACACCGAGGACCCAGCCGACTGGAAGGCCTGCTACGACAAGCTTCTCGAGCAGAAACCCCTGATCCAAAGCTACGTCATGGACGAGATATACAACAAGATGGAGTCGGGGGAGGCCGCCATAGGCTCCTACTACGCCGGCGACTTCTTCACCATGCTCGAGGTCAACGAGGACCTGCGCTTCTTCTATCCGGAGAACACCAGCCTCTTCGTCGACGCCATGTGCATACCCAAGGGCAGCGAGAACCCCGAAAACGCCGCTCTTTTCATCAATTACCTGCTCTCCGAGGAGCCGGCCATAGCCTGCGCCGAGTTCATCTTCTACGCTTCGCCCAATTCTCTGGTCTTCGAGAACGAGGAGTATCGGGAGGATATGGGCGAGTACGTGATGGAGGTGCTCTACCCGGAGGGCTTCCGCTTCGCCGAGGAGCTTGAGGTCAATGCCATGAGGAACCTTTCGCCCGAGACCCTGGAGTACATAGGCAAGCTCTGGGAGGATCTCAAGATAAGCGGGGGGCTCCCGGCGGGGGTATACTGGACCGCCGGCATCCTGGCGGGCCTTATCTTGACCGCGGTCATCTGCGGACTGGTGCGAAAGAAGCGCCGTTCCGCCTGGTATTAGGAGGATATTGTCAATGGAGAGCGTAAGAAAGCTCACTCAGGAGTACGAGGGCTACCTGAGGGACGAATCGAGGAGCAGCGGGCATGCCGAGGGCATAGCCTTCCCCGTTTCGGAGGCTGAGGTCTGCGAGATCATGAAGGAATGCTTTGAATGCGGGGTCAGGGTCACCGTGCAGGGAGCCAGGACGGGCCTCGCTGCTGCCGCTGTGCCCGACGGAGGAGTGATCTTAAATCTCAGCAGGATGAACAAAGTCCTGGGGATGCGGTTTGACGGTAATACATATTATGTAACCGCAGAGCCGGGTCTCACCCTTCTTGAGCTGCGCAAGATGATAAGCACCAAGCGCTTCGATACGAGGGGCTGGAGCGGCGAAAGCAAGGATACTTACGCCCGCTTCGCGAAAGACGGGGAGTTCTTCTTCTCCCCCGATCCCACCGAAGCGACCGCCAGCATAGGCGGAATGACAGCCTGCAACGCCTCCGGCGCCAGGACCTACAAGTACGGTCCCACCAGGCCCTACATAGAGGCCGTGACCATGGTGCTGGCCGACGGCAGGATCCTTAGAGAAAAGAGGGGAGGAGACAGGGCGAAGGGCCTTGATGCGAGCTTTGTCTGCGAGGACGGCTCGGTCATCGATGCGAAGCTTCCCACCCTGGTGATGCCCAAGGCCAAGAACGCATCGGGCTACTACGTCGAGCCCGATATGGAGCTGATAGACCTGCTCATAGGAAGCGACGGGAGCCTGGGGGTCATGACCTCTGTGGAGCTCAGGCTGCTGCCCCTGCCTTCCTTCATCTGGGGCGTCTCGCTGCTCTTTGAAAGCGAAGAAGCGTCACTCGATTTCACCCTCAGGATACAGGGCGAGGAGGGCTACGGAGCCCTTGAATTCTTCGACTCCGACGCCCTTGATATACTCAGGGCTCAGAAAAAGAAAGGCGCCGCATTCGCGGCCCTGCCCGACATCCCGCCTCAGGTTACCAACGTCATCTACACCGAGATCCACGCCGGGTCCGAGGCCGAGGCCCTTGAAAAGCTCTTCAGGCTTGGCGAGGTGTTCGCCGAGGCCGGAGGAAAAGAAGAGAACAGCTGGGTCGCAAGGGACGGCAGCGAGCTGGACAGGCTCATCTTCTTCCGCCACGCAATACCCGAAAGCGTCAACATGCTCATAGACCAGAAGAGAAAGTCGGGCCTCAACATCACCAAGATGAGCTCCGACATGTCGGTCCCCGACGGAAAACTGAGGGAGGTCATGGCCATGTACCGCGGCACTCTTGCCGAGTGGGGCCTGAAGTCGGCGGCCTGGGGCCACATAGGAAACAACCACGTCCACTTCAACATACTCCCCGACAGCGAGGAGCAGTGCAAAGAGGCCAAGGAACTCTTTAAGGAGTGGGCGGCCTGGATAAGCAGGAACGGCGGCGCGGTCTCCGCGGAGCACGGCGTGGGCAAGCTCAAGGCCGACTTCCTCACCGTCATGTACGGCGAGGAACACATAGACGAGATGAGGAGGCTCAAGCGGGCCTTCGATCCCAAGTGGCAGCTGGGCGCCGGCAATATGTTTTCCGAAAAGGAGGGGATATAGATGAATATTATCGTTTGCGTAAAGCAGGTCCCCTCGACCAACGAGGTGAGGCTTGACCCGGTCACGGGAACCATCATCAGGGACGGCCGCAACTCGGTCATCAATCCCTTCGACAGCTACGCCATTGAGGAGGCCGTAAGGCTCAAAGAAAAGCTGGGAGGCAAGGTGACCGCCTTGAGCATGGGCATACCCGCGACCGAAAGGCTCCTTAGAGACGCAATGGCGAGGGGAGTCGACGAAGCGCTGCTTTTAACCGACAGAGCCTTCGCCGGGGCCGACACTCTGGCGACCTCCTACGCTCTTTCCGAAGGCGCGAAGCGCATAGGAGCCTTTGACCTCATAATCTGCGGGCGCATGGCCGTGGACGGGGACACCGCCCAGATAGGGCCCGAGCTTTCAAGGCAGCTGGGGATCAATTTCGCCTCCGACGTCTGCGGGATACTCAGCGCTTCGGAAGAAAAGCTGGTCTTAAAGAAGCTTATGGACGGGGGAGTAGCTACCATCGAATTGAGGCTTCCCGCCGTGATCACCGTGACGAAGGATATAAACATGCCCAGGATGGCTTCCATAGCCGGGGTGAGGTACAGCCTCAAGGCTCCATTTGAGAGCCTGACAGCCGACGCCCTGGGCGCCGACAAGAGCCGCTGCGGCCTCAACGGGTCCCCCACCAGGGTGCTCAAGAGCTTCGCTCCCGACAGGAGCCACGAAGCTCTGCGCCTTGAGGGAAGTCCCGAAGAACTGGCCGCCAAGGCGGTAAAGATAGCGAAGGAGGCCCTGTAATGGCAGTGATCATCGATAAAGACCTGTGCGTGGGCTGCGGAGCCTGCATGGGCACCTGCCCCAACGGCGCCATCGATATCGGCGGAGACGGCAAGGCCTCGGTAAGCGATAACTGCGTGAACTGCGGCATGTGCATAGACGCCTGCCCCATGGGCGCCATCAGCGCTCCCAAAGAGGAGATAAAGGAGTCGGACGAGTGGAGCGGCATTTGGGTGTTCTGCCAGCAGACCGACGCCCAGCTCCTCCCAGTGTGCTATGAGCTGGTGGGAAAGGGCAGGGAGCTGGCCGACAGCTGCGGCCAAAAACTCACCGCCGTGGTCTTCGGCTACAACGTCTGGGGCCTGGACAGCCTCATAAAGGCCGGAGCCGATACCGTCCTCTACGCCGAGGACAGGGAGCTTTCGGTAGCCTTTGAGATACCCTACGCGGCCCTCATGAGCAGGCTCATAAGCGAAAAGAAGCCCGCCGTGGTGCTCTACGGGGCGACCCCCTTCGGAAGGACCATGGCGCCAATGGTCGCCGCGACCTTAAGGACCGGCCTCACCGCCGACTGCACAGTCCTCGACATTGACGAAGAGACGGGGCTCTTAAGGCAGACCAGGCCCGCCTTCGGAGGCAACCTGATGGCGACCATAGTCTGCGCCGAGGCGAGGCCCCAGATGGCGACCGTAAGGCCGGGAGTCTTCACCGCCCCCGAGCCCGACGAGAGCAGGAAAGGCAACGTGGAGTGGGTCCCCTGGTCAAAGGCCGCCGACAAAGGCCTTAAGCTCCTCGATTTCGCAAAAGAGAGCGAAGGGAAGACCCTTGCCGACTTCGACGTCCTGGTGGTCGCCGGACGCGGCATAGGGCAGAAGAAGAACCTGGCAGTAATCAAAGAGCTGGCTGAGCTTTTAGGCGGAGATTTCGGCGTTTCAAGGCCTCTCATAGACGAGGGCTGGGCCGAGTACCCCCACCAGGTGGGCCAGACCGGCTGCTCGGTGGCTCCCAAGCTGCTGATCTCACTGGGCGTTTCGGGAGCGATCCAGCACCTGGCCGGGATCAGCGGGGCCCAGACCATAATAGCGGTCAACACCGACCCCGACGCTCCCATCTTCGGAGTCGCCGATTACGCCGTCAACTGCGACTGCATCGAATTCGCCCGCGCCATGATAGAGCAGCTGAAGAGAGAAAAGCAGGGCAGGTAAGGCGCTGCGGCCCGTCTTTGTGATTCGCAAAAGCATGAAAGGCGCAGGGGCGGCCCGCTCTTAAGCGCCCCGAAAGGATGACAGCATGAACAGCCCGATAAGTGAGAGGGCCTGGAGGGCCATATATAAGCTTTTGGACAGGGTCTCGCCCGTCCCCTATGACTGCGGCGAGCTCTGCGGAGCGGCCTGCTGCCTGGCAGACGAGCCGGGAAGCGAGCTGGGCATATACCTGATGCCCGGCGAGGAGCTTTTGCATCCCAGACCCGACGACCCGGAAGACGACTGGCTCATCTGGCGCGAGGACGAGCCCGAAGAGCACGGCCTGCCGTTCAACTGGCCAAGGCCCGCCTACTTCGTGCGCTGCAAGAACCCTCCCCATTGCCCAAGAGAACTCAGGCCTCTTCAGTGCCGAACCTTCCCCTTAAAGCCCTTCATCAACGAAGACGGCATACTGGAGCTGCGCTACAATTACGACGACCTGCCTTACCGCTGCCCCCTGGTCTTTTCGGAGATGGACATAAGCGAAGACTTCGTCAAGGCGACCTACACCGTCTGGTACCACCTGCTGAGAGACCCTGCGGTGCTGGAGCTGGTCGCAGAAGACTCCGACCTTCAGCTTTAGAAAAAGGCTGCGGGGCTAGGATGTCCTAATCAGAATAACAATAATACATATATCATAAGATCCCCGGCAAAGAGCCGGGGATCGTTTTGTCAGTCGGGTAATGTATGACGGAGCAGCGCGTTTCCTGACTCTGTCCGGCTGCTTTTATCCCGCCTTCGGCCCTGCGCATAAAAAAGCTCCCGGCGCCGCAAGATGCCGGGAGCGAAGGAGCTTTTGGGCTTACAGGGGCATGATTCCGACTATGGTCGCGAAGATCATGCAGAGAATCGAGAAGGCCCAGACATAAAGGAAGCTGGCCTTGATGTGGTCCTTGATGTCCACTTCCGCGAGGCCGGTGCCCAGCAGAGTGGCGGGTACCATGGGGCTGATGAAGGTGGCGCAGTTGCGGCAGACCACCATCGCAACAGCGATGGGCATGGCGCTGACTCCGAACGCCTGGCCTATGCTTATCATGACGGGCAGCATTCCGTAGAAGTAGCTGTCGGTATCGAAGGCGAGGGCGAGGGGCACTGACAGTATACCGATGATGAGCGGCAGGTGCTGGCCGAGAGATGCGGGAAGCACCGAGGACACGATGCCGGCGAGGCAGCGGACCACGGAGGGGCTGGCGTCGGCGGGAAGCTCCATGACCTTGGCGCTTATGGCGCTGCCGTCGGCCGCGAGGCTGGTGGTGAGTATGCCCATCAGGACGGCGGCGCCCATGAGGGTGGAGCACATCATCAGGGCGGGGCCCGCGTGGAGATTGATGAGCTTCTTATGCATCTTGGCGGACAGGCCGTAG
>JAFRWQ010000148.1 GCA_017437925.1 Bacillota bacterium | reverse complement strand
GCTCAAGTGGTCCTCAAGCCCAACCCTCTTCGCGGTCTTTTCCACCCTTGCAAAGAGTTCGCTCTGGGGCACGGCGTCGTTTTCAAGGGCAAAGGCAATGTCCTCCGCCACCGTGAGGCCCACGAACTGGCCGTCGGTATCCTGAAGCACGGTCCCCACCATCTTGGAGATCCCGAACAAACTTAAAGTGGAAGTCTCCTTCCCCATGACGGTGAGACTCCCACTTTGCTCTCCTTTGTACGAAAAGGGTATCAGGCCGTTGAGGGCATGAGCCAGGGTGCTCTTGCCGCAGCCCGAGGGACCGCAGATCAGGACCTTCTCACCCTGCCCGATCGTAAGGTCGATGCCGCGCAGGGTGGGTTCGGTCTGAGCGTTGTACTGCCATGTGTAGTTTTTAAAGCAGATGGCGGGGACAGGCAAGGTCTTGCTCCGAAAGGACTAGTCTTCCTTCTTGAGGCTTCCCTTAGCGGGTCTTGCGCCGGCGTAGGCTATGCAGAGCAGGGAGCCTATGATCAGGGTGGTCACCGCGTTGGAGATGCCGCTGACCAGGCCCTGGGCGAAGAGCTTTTCGACCGGCTCGGAGTAGATGAGTATGTCGAGGACCGGCGCGATGACGCCCCAGCAGATCACGTGGGAGATCACCTGGCTCACGTTGAAGCGCACCAGATCCTTTTTATCGCACTTGCCGTCGTCCAGGTTGATCTTTTTGGTCAGTATGCCCATGAGCAGGCCGAATATGCCGGAGGCTATGACCCAGGACCACCATACTCCCCAGCCTGCGCTGGCGTCGATGAGGGCGTGACCGATGAGGCCGATGAGAAGGCCCGCGATGGGTCCGAACACCACGGCCATGAAGCCCAGAACGCCGTACTGGATGGTGATGCTGGTGTTGGGGACGGGGCTGGGTATGGCGATGAACCTGCCGCAGACGAAGAAGAGGGCTGCGCCTATGCCTATGGCGACTATGGTCTTGACCGAAAGCTTTTTCATTTTTGTCTCCTTTGGGAAAAACGGGTATGTTTAATGACGATATATTCTATCACGAAGCGGGACGTTTGTCTTTATCCCGCGCGATATCGCTCAGCAAAGGTCCTTGAGGAATCCCGAGACCGCGGCCTTGATCTCGCTTCTGTGCATGTTCATGCCGTGGTCGCAGTCGAAGGTGAGGGACTTGAGCAGCCCCTTCCCTTCCTTTTCGATGAGGCCGTTGAGTATGTCGAGATGCCCTTCTCTGGGAAGGAGGAAGTCCTTTGCCCCGGCCACCGTGAGGACCGGCTTTCCGGCCATGGCCTTGGCGTAGGTCTCAAAGCGGAACTGTTCGGGAGCGGTCATGGCGTCTTCCGCCATGGTCTTCCAACCGAAGTTTTTAAGCCACTTTCCGCAGCCGTCGTAAAAGTCCGTCTGCTCCTTTGAGGGGGAGCCGCTCAAGGCTTCATCGATGGGTACGGCCCCGTTTAAGGGCATGATCACGACTCCGCCCTTTATGAGGTCCGAGCAGCCTATGGCCCTGCAGGCCATTATGCCGCCCATGCTGTGGCCGAGCACGAAGACTCTGTCCGTGTCAAAGCAGCCGGGCTCGTTCTTACCCACCCAGTCTATGACGGTCAGGGTGTCTTCAAAGCAATGGAGCATGCTGTAGTCCCCGTCGCTTCCCCAGCTGCCGCTGTAATGGAAGTGGAGGGAGCAGAAACCCGCCTCCCTTAAGGCTACGGCGAAATCAAGAAGCCTTTCGTTGCCGGGTATGCCGTGGCAGAGTACGACGACGGGGGCCGGGTACTCCCCTTCGGGAAGGTAGAGCTGGGCGAATATCCTGCCCCTTTTGCCGGGGATCAGGACTCCGTCCGAGGAGGGAAGATGATAGTTTCCGTTCATGGCTTTCTCCTTTCTTTATCCTTTGGCGGGCTCGACCGAGACCACCCTGAGGGTCTTTTCACAGACCTTGAACCTCACTTCAAGGCCTCCGTACGAGAGGCCGTATGTCCTTTCTGGATCGTTTTGATACGAGGGCCTGGGGTCCAGGGCCAGTATCTGGGAAAGAGGCCTTCTCTTGTCTTCGGGTACCTTCTCCAGCAGTTCTTCGGGGAATTCAAGCTCAAGGCCCCTTGAATCGCCCGCCTTTGAAAAGCCTCTCGATGCTTCGGGGTGGCAGTCGGCCCTGATATAGGGCTTGATGTCGAAGATGGGGGTGCCGTCCATGAGGTCAGCCCCTTCAACTTCAATAAAGGGAGCTTCGGGTCCTTCTGTGACCACCGAGATGAGCCTGACGCTGGAAAGCCCCAGATTGTTGGGTCTGAAGGGGGACCTGGTGGCGAAGACCCCCACCCTTTCGTTTCCTCCCAGGACTGGGGGCCTCACGGTGGGGGACCACTCGTCCCTGTGGGCAAGTGAAAAATCCCAGATCAGCCAGATGTAATCGTAGTCCGAAAGGCCTCTTAAGGCCTCGGGGGCCCTGAATTCGGGCTCGAACACGATGCGGGAGATGTTCTCCGCCATGCCGCTCTGTCTGGGGATGCCGAACTTTCCGGTATAATCGTTTTTGATGCGGGCTATTATCTTCATATTAGGGCCGGCCTTCAGGCTCTGCTTAAACAGCCGCCCTTGAAAAGAAGGCGGCTGTCTTTTTCAGGTATGATCGGGCTTTGGGCCGCTATTCTATGGGTCCCATGGAGAGGGTCTTCTTGGGGCAGCTGCTCACGCAGAGGCCGCACTGAAGGCAGAGCTCTCTGTCTATGGTCCAGGTCTTTGCCGCCCTGTCCACGGTGATGGCGCCGGCGGGGCACTTCTTGGCGCAAAGGCCGCAGTATACGCAGTCTCCTCCCATTATGACGCCCTCGGCGGCGGGCTCGGCGAAGCTGAGCACCTTCTTGGGGCACTTTCCTATGCACTTGCCGCACTGGACGCACTTTTCGTGATCCACGGTCCAGGTCTTCGTCGCCCTGTCCACGGTGATGGCGCCTTCGGGGCAGGTCTTCGCGCAGAGGCCGCAGAACACGCAGCCTTCTCCGCAGCTGAGCTTGCCCTTGATCTTTTCCTTAAAGCGGGTCCCGCTGACGATCAGGTCCTTCTTGTCTTCGGCGACCATCAGATAGTCGCCGGTAAGGCTTATGGCGTGCTGGTCGCAGAAGTCCTGGCAGGTGCCGCAGAAAGTGCAGGAGGTCAGGTCGAAGTGATAGGTGATCTCCTGTCCGCCTTCGACGTCCACGAACTCCCTGGTTATGGCCTCGGGAGAGCAGACCTTGATGCACATGCCGCAGTTGATGCACTTTTCGGGATCGTAGCTTATGCGTCCCCTGTAGTTGGGCTTGGCGATTACCGGCTCTGCGGGGAAGTTCTCGGTGCTGGGCCTGGTGAAGAGGTTCACCATGGCCTCCTTAATGAACGGGAACATCATTTGTTCATCGCCTCCCTCTTCTGCTTAAGTATCTCGGTAGCCTTGTAAAGCCCCGCGATGACGGCCTCGGGCTTTACGGTGCAGCCCGCTATGGCGACGTCCACGTGGCAGAACTTGTCTATGGGAGCCTCCACCGAGTAGCTGCCCTTGAACACGTTGCCCGACTGGGGGCAGGAGCCGAGGGTGACCACGCAGTAGGGTTCGGGGACCTGCTCAAGGGTCCTTAGGAGCCTCTCCTTGGACTGGCTGGTGATGGGGCCGCTGACCACTACTATGTCGGCGTGACGGGGGCTTCCGGCAAGTTTAAAGCCGAAGCGCTCCACGTCGTAGCGGGGGGTCAGGCAGGCCACCAGCTCGATGTCGCAGCCGTTGCAGGAGCCGGTGTTCACGTGGAAGAGCCAGGGTGATTTCTGCATGCTGTTTGCAATCGCTTTTTTGATCATCTTGAACCTCCTAGAAACCGAGCCAGACCAGGACCAGGCTGAGGGCGGCAAGGCCGGCCACCACGGTCCAGTAGAACTTGAAGAGATGCTCGATCTTGAGTCTTGCGGTGACCGCGTGGATAGTGGTCATGCAGATCAGGGTGAGGGCGATGCACAGGAGGACCTGGATCAGGGCGTCCAGAGCGGTGATGCCGGTGGCAAGTCCGCCCAGGAAGAGGGCGCTGAAGAGTGCGGTCATTATGTACATCTTCATGGCGGTGCTGAGCTTAAAGACCGCAAGAGGGGCTCCGCTGTACTCGATCAGGGGGCCTTCGCAGATCTCGGTCTCGGCCTCGGCCACGTCGAAGGGCTGGGTGCCGACTTCGGCGGGTATGACCAGCATCATGGCGACGGCGGCGGGCATGAGGCTCACGCAGCCTATGAGGGAGCCGTTGGCTTGCTGGTAGGCCGCGATCTGGGACATGGAGAAGCACAGGGCGCTTCCCCCGACCTTCTTGGCCACTGCCAGCATGACGCATATCAGGGGCAGCTCGTAGCTCATGATGGTAACCATCTCGCGGGAGATGCCTATGCCGGCGTAGGGGTTGCCCGAGGAGCTTCCGCCCACTATGAGGGCGACGGCGGGAATGGTGAGCAGGTAGAGCAGCACTATCATGTCGGCGCTGCCTTCAAAGGCGCTGTAGCCCAGGACGGGTATCAGCATGGCGGTGACCACCAGGGCCGAGAAGCCCACCACGGGAGCAGCCAGGAACACCTTCCTGTTGGCAGCCTTGGGTACTATGGTCTCCTTGCCGAGAAGCTTCAGGAAATCGTACAGGGGCTGGATGATGGGGGGACCCACCCTGTTCTGCATGCGGGCCAGGATCTTTCTGTCAAGGCCTGCCAGCAGCAGTCCTACGACCCCCACGAAGAGGAGGCCGGGGAATACGAGAATGTTGAATAAGATCTTAAGATATATCATTTGCATTCTCCTCCCTTAGCGTACGAAAGCGAACATGAAGACGGTGACCAGGGCCGCGGCGGTCACCACGTAGAGGGCGTAGTCGTTGACCCTGCCCGAGTGGAGATCGTCCATGACCTTGAAGTAGCCCTTCCAGTTCTTCTTGAAGCCCCAGAAGAGGTCGCTGCCGCCCACGTGGGAGGGCAGGCTCTTCTCGCCGCTGAAGAATGTGGCGTACTTGCCGTCTTCGGCGTCTTCGGGAGCGAAGCTGGTCGAAGCCCTGTCTCCCCTGCTTCCCAGTATTACGAGACAGAAGGCGGAGAGGACTATGAGGAAGAGCAGCAGCCAGAGCACCGGGTTCCAGTAGCTGAACTCGGCGGCCGATACGGGGATATTGGCGACTCCCGCCTTGGCGGCGTAGCCGCTTCCCATCATCCTGTCGATGTAGTCGGTGACGTTAAGAGCGGAACTCACCGCGGGGGTGAGGACCCACTTGGAAAGAGGCCCGTAGAAGAGGCCGGTCGCAACGCAGAGTGCCGACATGATCCACATGGGAAGCCTCATGAGGCCGGGAACTTCCTGAACATTCTCAAGCTCTTTGGGCAGCTGGCCGAAGAATACGGCCTGGGTCACCTTGATGAAGGAGGCCAGGGTCATGACCGAGACCACCACGGCGGTGACTGTCGCGAAGGCGTAGAAGATGTGTCCGCTCTCCACGGCCTTCTCGTAGACGGCCTGATAGACCAGCCACTTGGAGGCGAAGCCGTTGAAGGGTGGAAGTCCGGATATCGAGAAGGCTCCGATGAGGAAGCATATAGTGGTCTTGGGCATCTTCTTCGAGAGGCCGCCCAGTCTGTCGAGGTTGGTGGTCTTCGCGGCGTAGTAGACGGCGCCGGCGCAGAGGAAGAGCAGTCCCTTGAAGAGGGTGTGGTTAAGGGCGTGGAAGAGTCCCGCGGTGAGGCCGAGGGCGCTTCCCAAGCCCGCCGCAGTGATCACGTAGCCTATCTGGGAGATGGAGTGGAAGGCCAGCAGGCGCTTGAAGTCGTGCTGGGCCAGGGCCATCGTAACTCCCACGAACATGGTGACCGCTCCGAAGATAACCATCAGCAGCTGGACCGAACCCTTGTCCATGGCTCTGAAGATTATGTAGGTGAGCCTTATCATCCCGTAGACTCCCGCCTTATTCACCATGCCCGAGAAGACCATGGAAATGGAAGCCGGGGCGGTGGCGTAGGCGTCGGCCGCGGGGGTGTGGAAGGGCACTATGTAGGACTTTACCGCGAGCCCGGTGAACATCAGGGCGAAGGCCATGAGGGTCGAGGGGCTGAGCTTTCCCGCCAGCATGGAGGAGAGCTGGGCCATGTTCAGGGTGTGGCAGTTGGCGTAGAGTATGGCGACTCCGAAGAGGGTCATGCTGGACCCTATGGACCCTATGACCAGGTACTTGAAGCCGGCTTCCACGCTGCCCGCCTTGTTGTTCCTGAAGGCGGCCAGAGCCACCGAGGTAAAGGTCATGATCTCTATCATGATGAACATATTGAACACGTCGCCGGTCAGAACGAGACCCAGCACCGAGCCCGAGAGCATCAGGAAGAGAACGTAGTAGAAGTCGAGGGAGCTGTCCTTTGCCATGTACTTCACCGAGTAGATGAAGGACAGCAGCACGGTGAACACTGTGATCAGGGCGAAGAAGAGGCCGAGGCTGTCGACCTCGTAGCCTATTCCTATAGCGTAGCCCTCTATGGGGGACCAGTCGCCCATCCAGTAGGATATGACCTCGCCGTCTATGAGGACAGGCTTGATCAGGCAGCAGATGAGGACGAAGGCCGTCACCGTAGATACCAGGGCCAGGAAGATCCTGACTGCCTGGGACTTTCTGCCGAAGACCACTGTGAGGAAGGCGCCCATGAAGAGGATCATGACCGCGATAACGGGGAAATGTATGTAGCTCATTATCCGCGCAGCCTCCTTATCTCGTCAGAATCGGCAGTATGGTACTGTTTGTAGAGCTTGACCACCAGGGACAGGGCCATGGCGTCAACGCAGGCGCCTATGACTATGGAGGTGAGGGTCAGGGCCTGGGGGACGGGGTCCACGAAGTAGGAGCCCCTGAAGAACTCGCTCATCTTGTAGATGGGGGCGGTACCTCCCTCGTTGAAGCCGGTGCTCACTATGAAGAGGTTGATCCCGTAGTCCACTATGCTCATTCCAAGAACGATCTTTATGAGGTTCTTCTTGGTCACGATCACGTAAAGGCCTAAGGAAACGAGCACGACGGAAGCGACGTAATTGACTATGATCACTGTTCGTCCACCTCCTCCTCATCTTCGTCATCGCCCAGCAGGTAGAGCATGAGCAGGAGCAGGAAGCCCACTCCGGTCAGGACCTTGTAGCCGACGGTGAAGCTCATGAAGGTAACGGTTCCGGCGGAGATCAGGTCTCCCACGTTTCCTATGTCGTAGAACACGTTCTGGCAGAACCTGGCTCCCATGAAGAGTCCGCAGGCGGCCAGCAGCACGTAGATGATGGCGCCTATGGCTTCGCTGACCTCGAGGAGCTCTCTGTTGAGCACGTTGGTGGTAGCCTTGTAGCCGTAGCCCAGGTAGAGGAGCAGGCAGGCCGAAGCGACCATGACGCCGCCCTGGAAGCCTCCTCCGGGGGAGACGGTTCCGAAGAGTATGACGTAAAGGCCGAAGATCAGGGCGAAGGGCAGGACCATGTCGGCTCCGCTCCTTACGACCACGTCGGTCTCTTTGATGCCTTTCTTAAGCTTCATCGCTGTCGTCCTCCTTTCTCTTCTTAGAGGTCCGGAGTATGGTGAAGGATCCGGCTATGGCTGCCAGCAGTATGAAGGACTCGCCTATTGTGTCGAAGCCTCTGTAGTCGAAGACTACGGCGGCTACGTTGTTGGCCGCCCTGGTCTTTTCAAGGTTGGTCTTGACTATGATCTCGGCGACTCCGTCGGGGTTGCTGGTATTGTAGCTGTCGGGGGAGTTGTAGAGGCTCTCGACCCTGGTGTCGGAACCGTCGTAGGTGATGGCCACGTTCCTGTAGTCGTACTGCATGGCTGAGACGCCGGCGCAGAGAAGGACGAGGACCGAGAAAAGGGCTATAAACTTCTTCATTTCTCTTCGTCCTCCTTCTTCGTGGTCTTCTTGATGGCTATGATGAACAGGGCTGTGGTGAGTACCGCTCCGACGGCGGCTTCGGATATGGCGACGTCGGGGGCCTGCAGGAGTATGAACTCAAGGGCTATGAAGCAGCCGGTGATGCCCAGGGCTATGACGCTGGCCAGGATCTTCTCGGAGAACGCCGCGATGAAGGCGGTGATGACCGCTCCGGCCACGACCAGGGCATTCAGGATATACATCTCATTCATTTTCCATATCCTCCTTGTACTGATCGCAGGCGGCCTCGTCCACCATCTTTACGCCGTGATGGTAGGCGCCTTTGGCTATGGCGTGGGCGCTGATGGGGGTGGTCAGTATGTAGAACAGACCCATGACCAGAAGCTTTATGAGCATCTCGTCGTTGCGCAGTATGAAGCCGGCGTAAAGAGCTCCTCCCGCTATGACTCCTATCATGCCGAAGGAGGTGATGTTGGTGCTGGACTGCATCCTGCAGAAGGTGTCCGGCATGCGCAGGATCCCTATGACTCCGGCCAGGGCAAAGAAAGCGCTGAAAAATATGAGCGCGTATACAACGTATATCATAATTTGCCCTCCAGATACTTTCCTACCAGGGTGGTGCCTATGAAGCCCAGGATGGCGGTTATCAGGGCTATGTCCAGATAAATGCCTCTTCCCGAGTACAGGGCGAAGAGTATCAGAGCCATGTCGCAGAGCACGTCGACGGCGTCGGCTACCACCGCTCTGTCGGCGGCGGTGGGACCCTTGACGAACCTGATGACGAGGATCAGGGACAGGGCCACGAAGCATATGGCGCAGTAAAGAAGAACGCTCATTCCCATATCCTCCCCGCCCATTTCTCAAGGCGTCCCTTGATGCCGGCTCCGGCCTCCTCGTGGTTGGTGCTGGCCACGTTGATCCAGTGCACGTAGAAATAGTTTTTGCCCTTCTCTTCCACCGTGTTCATGATGATGGTGCCCGGGGTCAGGGTGATGGAGTCGGCCAGCATGGACTGACCGTACTGGGACTTGAGCTCCACGGGTATCTTCACTATTCCCGGGTTGATGGGAAGACGGGGATCGAGGGCCCTCTTCGCCACGTCCCAGTTGGCCTTGAAGAGCTCCACCGGGAATACCCCGATGCAGTAGACAAGGAGCCAGAAGATGCGGACCGGGTTGAAGAAGAAGAAGGGTTTTTCGTGGACGAAAAACCTGGCGCTGAACAGCGCTGTGCCTATGCTGACCAGTACTCCGGCTATGAGTACCTCCAGCGAGGGCTCGCCCTGTATCAGGCTGACCAGTTGTCCGGTGAGCAGCAGCCAGAATATGAAGCACATGACCGCTGTCGCCGCTATGGCCGGCAAGCTTGCTTTTTTCAAAGTTTACCTCCCTATTATCATTGCGGCAGAAGCCGCGAAATTTAATAACTGCCTATTCGACCTTAAGGCTGTCGACGTAGTATTCCCGTCCGCCCGTGATCCTTATATTTGCGCTCCCGCAGGAGGGGCAGCCCCTGAGCTTTCTGTCGGCCCTGCCCTTAAAGCCGCAGTCCTGGCATTCAATGGATGCCGGTATGGTCTCCGAGACTATGACCGCGCCTTCCGCTATGGTCCCGACGCTTATCATTGAGAAATACTCGCAGACGCAGTCGGGGATGACACCGGAGAGCTCTCCGACTTTCAGGCGTATCTCCAGTATCCTCTTCGCGCCGCTTTTCTCCGCCGCGGGGACCGCGACCTCCATGATGCCTTCGGTAATGGCCAGTTCGTGCATATCAGCGGTCCATGCAGGAGAAGCAGGGGTCGATGCTGGCTATGATGAGGCCCGCGTCGGCCACGGAATTGCCCCTGAGCATGGTGGGCACGGTGGGGGCGTTCTTGAAGGTGGGCACGTGGATGCTGACCCTCTTGTTGGTCTCTCCGCCGTCGGTGACGACCTTGTAGCAGAGCTGGCCTCTGGGGGCCTCGTGGCGCACCATGTATTCGCCGGCGGGTATGGTGGGTATCCTGGTGCCCAGGTTTATGGGTCCCTTGGGCAGCATGTCCAGGGCCTGGCGAATGATCTTGATGCTCTCGTAGTTCTCGAGCACCCTGATGACTACTCTGGAGAAGACGTCGCAGCTGGGATACACGATCTTCTTGAACTCGAAGTCGTCGTAGCTGCTGTAGGGGGCATCGATGCGGACGTCGACGGGCACGTTGGAGGCTCTGGCCTGGGGGCCTACCGCTCCTATGCGTATGGCGTCTTCGGTGGTGAGGACGCCCACGCCCTGGGTCCTTAGGGCTACGGTCTTGTCGCTGAGGAGTATGTCGGTGAGCCTGTTCATGGACTCCTCTATCTTGTCGAGCATCTCAAGGACGTTCTTCCTGGTCTCGTCGCTGATGTCCCTTCTGGCTCCTCCAACGGTCACCATGCCGTAGTTGACGCGGTTTCCGCTGATCTCCTCGAGTATGTCCATTATGGCCTCGCGGTGATCCCAGGTGTGCATGAAGAGGGAGTCGTGGCCTATGATGTGCAGGGCCACGCCCAGCCACAGGTAGTGGGAGTGGAGCCTTTCGAGCTCGGCCACTATGACCCTGATGTACTGTCCCCTCTTGGGAACGTTCATCTTGGCAATGCTCTCAAGGGCCATGGCGTAGGTCATCGCGTGGGAGTGGGAGCATATTCCGCAGACTCTTTCCACCATGACCAGCGTCTGGATAAAGTTCTTCTGCTGGGCCAGCTTTTCTATGCCTCTGTGGTTGTAGCCTATGAAGACCTCGGCGTCCTTGATCTCTTCTCCTTCGGTGTAGAGCCTGGCGTGGACCGGCTCCTCAAGGGCGGGATGGTAAGGTCCGATGGGTACTATGTAGCTCATGTCTTATTCCTCCTCTCCCTTGACCTTCTTGATGAGTTCCTTCATGGGTGTGACCAGTATCTGCCCCTGGCCGTCCAGCATGGACTCGGGCATGAACAGCCTCTTCGAGGTGTCGAGGCCTTCGAATGTGATGTCCATAAGCTCCGAGATCTCGCGCTCGGGCCACTCGGCGGCCAGATCGTATATGTGAGATATGGTGGGAAGGACGTTCTCCCCCTCCACGGTGTAGGACTCTATTGCCGGCGGGACCTCGTATTCGTAAGAAACGTGACCCTTGCCCTTCTCGTCCAGATAAGCGTGGATCATGGCAAGGGCGACGCCCTTTGCCCTCATCTTCTCCGCAGTGGAGACGACCTCATCCTTTGTGATCGGGATCTTCCTGTACTCCTGCACTTTTTACCTCCTGATATCAGCAAATTCTGGGAAGCTGGGCTCCGGCCAGCTTCGTAAGTATCCTGAACGTTCCCAGGCGGGTCTTTACCAGCACCCTGCCGGGATGCGCACTTTCAACGCTTCCTATGACCGCCGCGTTCTCCCCGCCTTCGAGCTTCTTAAGTATGCCGACGGCCTCCTCCGCCCTTTCGGGAGCGACCACCGCCAGAAGCTTTCCCTCGTTGGCACAGTAAAGCGGGTCCAAACCAAGTATATCACAGGCGCTCCTGACTCGTGAAGAAACAGGGAGCGACTTTTCGTTCAAAACTATGGAATTCTCCGTCTTTTCAACGAATTCGCATAGGGTGGTGGCGACTCCCCCTCTGGTGGGGTCTCTCAAGACCTTAAGATCGGGGCCGAGACCGTAGAGAGCTTGGGCCAGGCCGTTCAGCGCCATGCAGTCAGAAAGCAGGTCCGCCTTGAGCAGCCTGGGGTTTCTCGCCAGCATGACGGCGGTCCCGTGGTCTCCTATGGTGCCCGAAATTATGACCTTATCTCCGGGCTTTATGTTTTTAGGGGAGAGCCCGGGACAGGCGAGAAAGCCTATGCCCGCGGTGTTTATGAATATGCCGTCGCCCTTTCCCTTTTCCACCACCTTGGTGTCTCCGGTGACCACGGTGACTCCGGCTTTTTCGGCGGCTTCGGCGACCGACTTCAGCACCCTTTCAAGGTGCTCTTCCGGTAGACCTTCTTCCAGTATGAGGCCGAGGCTCAGGTATTTCGGTATGCCGCCCTGCATGGCAACGTCGTTGACTGTGCCGCAGACCGAGAGCTTTCCTATGTCGCCCCCGGGAAAGAAATAAGGGGAGACCACGAAGCTGTCGGTGGAAAAGACCAGCTTTTCGGCCCCGTCCAGCACCGCTCCGTCGCCAAGCTCGCTAAGGGCCGGGTTCGCAAGAAGGGGCAGGACCGTCTTTTCTATGAAGGAGGAAGTCTTTTTCCCTCCGCTGCCCAGATCCAGGGTGATCATGTCTTTCATATGTTGATGCGGCCGTATTTATATGCCGCGGCGCAGCTGCCTTCGGAGGACACCATGCAGGGCCCGACGGGATCTTCGGGACTGCAGGCCTTGCCGAACAAGGGGCATTCTTCGGGCTCCGCTTTGCCCTGTATCACCCGCCCGCATATGCAGCCGGCAGGTTCCGGAACCTCTGGAAATTCAAGGCCGAAGCGCTTCTTCGCGTCGAACTCTTCGTATTCTTTTCTTATGGAGTAGCCGCCCTTTTCAACGAGGCCCATGCCCCTGAAGCGGCAGTCCGAGACCCGGAGCACCTCGTCGATAACGGCCAGGGCCAGGGGATTCCCTTCGGGCTTTACCGCCCTTATGTACTGGTTCTCAAGCTCCGCCCTGCCCTCTCTTATCTGCGAAAGGAGCATGGAGCAGGAGCGTATTATGTCTTCGGCTTCAAAACCGCTTACCACCGCGGGAAGCCCCAGCTCTTCGGGGATGAACCTGAAGGCGTCGGACCCGGTGATCACGGCGACGTGGCCGGGGCAGAGAAAAGCGTCTATCGAAAACTCCGGGTCTTCGGCCAGCTTTCTTAAGACCGGTTCCACCCTTTTGAGCATGCAGAGCACCGAAAAGTTCTTAACGCCCTTTTCCTTTGCCAGCTTTACCGCCATGGCGGTGCCGGGGGCTGTGGTCTCAAAGCCTATGCCCAGGAACACGACCTGCTTTTCGGGCTCGCTCTCGGCTATCTCTATGGCGTCGACAGGAGAAAAGACTATCTCTACCGAAGCGCCCATGGACTTTCTTTTGGCCAGGCTGTCGCCCTTAACGCTGCCGGGGACTCTCAGCATGTCTCCGTAGCCCGCGATGATGACGCCGGGCCTTTCGGAAAGCCTTAGAACAGCATCCAGCTCGCTCTGGTCGGTGACGCAGACCGGGCAGCCGGGCCCCGAGATGAGCTTCACGTTTTCGGGAAGCAGCTGCTTTATTCCGGCTCTTGCTATGGCCATGGTGTGGGTCCCGCAGACCTCCATCAGCCTATACATAAAGCTTCCTCAGTTCTTCCTCGATCTCTTCGGCGGCCTTTATGTCTTCGAGAGCTTTGGCTTCGTTGAGCCTTTCGATGGCGAAGCCGGCGTGTATTATGACGTATTCGCCCAGCCTGGGCTCCTTTATGAAGTCGAGGCGCACTCTGCGGCTGACCCCGTCCCTTTCGGCGACGCCCTCGTTTCCGTCTATTTCAGTGAGTTTAAGAGGCACCGCGAGGCACATCTATATCTTTCCTTTCGCCGCTATGGCCAACTGGCCGAAGGCTATGCCCTCGTCGTTGGCCGAGACCCTGCTGTGGGTGAAGACCTCAAAGCCCTCTTCTGTGAGCAGACTTGTGAGCCTCTTCAGCATGTACATGTTCTGAAAGCTTCCGCCGGAAAGGCAGACCCGCGAAAGCCCCGTGTCCCTTCTTATGAGGACGCAGACCTCAGCCGCCGCCTTTACCAGAGTATTCATGAAGGAGGCCGCGATCAGGGACCTGTCCCTGCCGCCGTCCAGGTCTTCGCAGACCGCGCTCAGCATGAGGCCGTATTCCACGGTGTAAAAACCGCTGTTTTCGTTGATATTATAAGGGTAGGAGCTTTCGCAGCCTTCGGCCGCGGCGGCCTCGAGCAGCACCGCTCCCTGTCCCTCGTAGCCGGCCTCGTCCTTGATACCGATGAGGGAGGAGACTCCGTCAAAGAGCCTTCCCATGCCGGTCGATACCGGGCAGTTGATGCCGGACTCAAGTATGTCCCTGACCAGGGCGCAGCGGTCCTTACCGTAGTATTTTTCGGGCTCGATGCCGTTTAAAAGAAGCATCGATATGCCTGCCCGCCAGATGCTCCTGACCGCCTTATCCCCTCCGGGAAGCTTCATGCCCTTTATGCTTGCGCGCCTTTCAAAACCTTCATAGCCTCCGGTGAGGAACTCCCCTCCCCAGACGCTGCCGTCGGTCCCGAGGCCGGTGCCGTCCCAGACGACCCCTATGACCTCGCCTTCAAGGCCGTTGTCTGCCATGCAGGACGCCATGTGGGCCCAGTGATGCTGCGCCCTTATGACGGTGAGGCCTTCTTCTTCTGCCCTCTCTTCGGCGTAAACAGTCGAGAGGTAGTCGGGATGAAGATCGCAGACCAGGACCTCGGGCTTTACCGAGAACATCTTCTCGAAATGTCTGATCTGAAGGCTGTAATTTTCAAAGGTCTCCAGGTTCTTAAGATCACCTATGTGCTGGCTCATGAAGACGCTGCCGCCTCTCGAAAGGGCGAAGGACGCCTTCTGCTCGGCCCCGCAGGCCAGTATCATCCTTTCGGCGCCTTTGAGGCTTATGGGAAAGGGCACATAGCCCCTGGATCTTCTGACCGGATACTCCCTGCCGCCAAACTCGTATACCAGCGAATCGTCGCAGCGGGTCTCGATGTCCCTGTCGTTGATGAGGAAGCCGTCGGCTATGCCCTTAAGCTCCCTTACCGCCTCGCCGTTTTTAAAGATTATGGGAAGGTCGGACAGGTTGGCGCTGGTCATGATGAGGGCCTTAAGCCCCTGATCGAAGAGCAGGTAATGGACCGGCGTGTAGGGAAGCATGACCCCCAGCCTGCCGTTCTCGCTGACCTGCTTAAGGGCTGTTTTGTCCTTCTTTTCAAGCAGGACTATGGGCCTTCTGAAGCCGGTGAGCAGGGCTTCCTCAGCCTCATTCACAAGGCACAGGTCCTTTGCGGCTTCAAGATCCGCGCACATGACTGCGAAGGGCTTTTCGTCGCGGCGCTTTCTCGCTCTCAGCCTCGCAGGAGTCTCTTCGTCGTCGAAAAGGCAGGCCAGGTGAAAGCCCCCGAGGCCTTTTATCGCAACGATCCTGCGGGCTTTGAGGTCTTTCGCTGCGAGCTCTATGGGATCTCCTTCAAGCTCTCTTCCCTCCGAGTCAAGATACATGAGCCTCGGCCCGCAGTCGGGGCAGCAGGTGGGCTCCGCGTGGTATCTCCTGTTGTTTATATCGGTATATTCGCCGCGGCAGGGCCCGCACATGGGAAAGCCCGCCATGGTGGTCATGGCCCTGTCGTAGGGCACGTCTTTTATGATGGTAAAGCGGGGGCCGCAGTTGGTACAGTTTATGAAGGGATAGCGGTACCTCCTGTTCGAAGGGTCCCTCATCTCCTTAAGGCAGTCCTCGCAGACCGCGACATCGGGGGAGATCAGGGTGTTTCTTCTTCCCAAAGACCTGCTCCCCACTATCTCAAAAGCTTCGTAGCCCTTAAGATCCGCGCTCTTTTCGACCTTTACGTCTTCAATGAGGGCCAGCAGAGGCTTTTTCGTCCTGAGCTCGTCGGCAAAAAGATCGATGAGCGCCTCTTCGCCTTCGACCTCGATCTCGGCTCCGTCGGAGGTGTTCCTGACCCAGCCCTTAAGGCCGTACAGGCTGACCTGGCGGTGGATGAAGGGACGGAAGCCCACTCCCTGGACTATGCCCCTGACCTTGATATTCGCCCTTTTGACCGAAGGATCTCCGTTCACATCCAATCTCCGCATCCTATCATATGATTATATTTTATGTAGGCAAACAAATCAATCCATCGATATTTATTTAACCAATCAATTTGAGCAATTCTCCGGCCTCCGGATCCGGCGCGGAGCCTCGCCGCCAAAACAAAAGACCGCTCCGGAAGGCTCCGAAGCGGTCGTGTTATTTAATAAATGTTGTTCCGGATCTCAGCCTACAGGCCGCACCACTTGCTCAGGTACTCTTCCTTGGTCATGGGAGCCTTCCAGTTCTCCCTGAGGTCCAGGGCCTTTTCGGCTCCGTCGGCCAGCAGGTCGATGGCTGTGCAGACCATGGCCTTGGCGGCGTTCAGTATTGCGCTCTGGGGATCTTCGATCTTGAAGTCCTCCCCGTGGAGCACGCCCTTCGCTCCTCCTATGTACATGTGGCAGACCGGCATGAAGTTGGAAAGGTCGTAGGCGTCGGTGCTGACTCCCGCGTCTTTGGGGATCACGTGGTCCTCGCCGAAGATATCGCAGAGGTTGGCGTAGGCCAGCTCGTTGAGGGGAGCGCACTCGTTGACCACCATGTAGCCGGGCAGCCTGGTGATGTTGACCTTGGCGCCTATGGCGTCGGCTCCGGCCTTGAAGCATCTGTCAACCTTCTCGGCGGCGTTGAGTATGGCCTCGGTGGAGGCGCCTCTGATGTAGCTCTCGATGCGGACGTCCGAAGGCACCACGTTGACCAGGTCTCCGCCCTTGGTGATTATGGGGTGGACCCTGATGTTGTCCTGGGGGGAGAAGGTCTCCCTCTGGGCGTCTATGGCCAGCATGCCCACCTGGGCGGCCTTTAAGGCGTTGATGCCCTCCCAGGGATTGGCGGCGTGGCTCGCCTTGCCCACGTACTGGACCAGTCTTCCGACGAAGCCAAGGCCTCCGGCCCCGTAGGGGAAGGCCATGACGGTCTTTCCGTCCCTCTCAAAGGCCTGGATGCTGTGCTGCATTATCATGGCGTCGATCCCGTCCATGACTCCCAGCTTCACGAACTCCTGCTTGCCGCCGGCCAGGCTGATCTTGCCCTGGTCGATGAGGCCTTTTCTGTACTCCAGCTCGACGAACTCCTCGGAGGGCACGTGCATCAGCACTATGTCTCCGTCCAGCTCCTTCATGATGCCGGATTCCTTAAGGGCGTAGGCCACGCCTACGACAGAGGCCGCCTGGGCGTTGTGGCCGCAGCAGTGGGCCGCTCCGGTGACCGGGTCTGCGGTGGGGCAGTTGGGGACGAGCACCGCGTCCAGCTCTCCCATGATGGCGACCTTCGCCTTGTGGCTCCTGCCCTCAACGGGGGTCACAACTCCGGTGACGGCGACGCCGTCCTGATGCTTAAAGCCCAGCTTGTCCAGCTCAGCCTGGATCTTTGCCGCGGTCTTGAACTCCTTGTAACCCAGCTCGGGCTCCAGCTCTATGGCCCTTGCGAGAGCCAGTATCTCTTCGCTGTGATCCTGAATGGCCTTGCAGGCCGCCGCCTTCATTTCCTGTACTGTCATTTTGTTCTCCTTGTGTTTAATGGGGTCCTGTTTTTAGAGTCCGCACCACTTGCTCAGGTACTCCTCCTTGGTCATGGGAGCCTTCCAGTTCTTCTTGATCTCGAGGGCCTTCTCGGCTCCGTTGGCGAGAAGGTCGATGGCCGAGCAGACCATGACCTTGGCCGCGTCGATGATGGCCATCTGGGGGTCGGAGATCTTGTAATCGTCGCCGTGGCCCACGCCGGAGGCTCCGCCTATGTACATGTGTACGGTGGGCATGATGTGGGCTACGTCGGACGCGTCGGTGCTGCCGCCGTGGCCTATGGGATCGACGTGCTCTTCGCCGAAGACGTCGCAGAGGTTCTGACATACCAGCTCCTTAAGGGGCTTGCAGTCAAGGGGGCACATGTAGCCGGGAAGCCTGGTGATGTTGACCTGGGCTCCTATGGCGTCGGCTCCGGCCTGGAAGGACCTGTCGACCTTTTCGGCGGCCGCCAGTATGCCTTCGGTGTTGTTTCCTCTTACGTAGGTCTCGATGCGCACATCGGAAGGCACCACGTTGACCAGGTCTCCGCCCTTGGTGACTATGGGGTGGACCCTGATGTTGTCCTTGGGCGGGAAGGTCTCGCGCTGGGAGTCTATGGCCAGCATGCCCACCTGGGCAGCCTTTAAGGCGTTGATGCCCTCCCAGGGCATGGCCGCGTGGCTGGCCTTTCCTATGTACTGGACCATCCTGCCGACGAAGCCCAGACCTCCCTCGCCGCCGGGGCAGGCAACTATGGTCTTGCCGTCCTGCTCAACGACCTTGGAGCTGTGCTGCATGATCATCATGTCGATGTCGTCCATGGCGCCCAGCTTGATGAACTCCTGCTTGCCGCCGACAAGGCTGATTTTGCCCTGGTCGATGAGGCCCTTTCTGTACTCAAGCTCGACGAACTCCTCGGAGGGAACGTGCATAAGCACTATGTCGCCGTCCAGCTCCTTCATGATGCCGGATTCCTTGAGGGCGTAGGCTACGCCTACGACGGAGGCAGCCTGGGCGTTGTGTCCGCAGCAGTGGGCGGCGCCGGTGACGGGATCGGCGGTGGGGCAGCCGGGTACCAGTACGGCGTCCAGCTCTCCCATGATGGCGACCTTCGCCTTGTGGTCCCTGCCCTCCACGGGGGTGATGATGCCGGTGATGGCCACGCCGTCGGTGTGCTTAAAGCCCAGCTTGTCCAGCTCGGTCTGCACCTTGGCCGCGGTCTTGAATTCCTTGTAGCCCAGCTCCGGCTCCAGCTCGATGGCGGTCGCCAGCTTGATGATGTCTTCGCTGTGGTCCTGAATGGCCTTGCAGGCCGCCGCTTTCATTTCCTGTACAGTCATTTTACTCTCCTTTTCGAAAGATATGATGGATATATAATAACGAACGGGGTATCGGTTCAGGAGCAGACCTCGATTATGGCCATCTCGATGATGATGCGGGG
>JAFRWQ010000147.1 GCA_017437925.1 Bacillota bacterium | reverse complement strand
CTCAGCCCTGTCCTTTTCGGCTTTCAGGGCCTCGAGCTTTTCCTTTGTGGGAGCTCCCGGGCTTAAAGCCGCGGGGAGGGGATGGTCGAGCGATCCGCAGACGGGACAGGGGACTCCTTCTTTAAGGCTTTGGGCCAGGACCCCTGCCTGCCCGCTTATAAACGCGTCGCTGTTTTTATCGTACTCGGACCGGGCCTCTTTAAACACCTTGTCAGCCTTAAGGAAGGCCTTTTTATCTCTTTCAAGGTCTTCTTCCAGCTTTTTAAGCCCCGAAAGCCGGCCCTTAAGCTCTTCAAAGGCTGCGCAGGACAGTTTGAATGCCCTGCGTTCCGATGTGAGAGCGGCCTGCTCTGCTTCGGCGGCTTCAAGGCCCTTCGCTTCCTCCGAAAGCTCCTCGTATTCTTTCTTAAGCCTTGAGATCTCAAGGGCGCAGAGCTCTTTTGAGGCCTTGATCTCCTCCCGCTTCTTTTCAAGCTCCGTCAGCTCCTTACGCTTTTCTTCCCTTTCCAGGTAGCCGGGAAGAAGGGCTTTGGCCGACGCGGCTTCGGCCTCAAGTTTCTTCATGTCAGAAGCCTCATCGGAAAGCTCCTTCAGGGCTTTTTCAAGCGCAGCTTTCCTTTCGGTCCCTGCGGCCAGCTCGGCCTCTGCCTTTTTAAGCTCTTCAAGATCCGCTTCCCTGCGCTCCGCCCTTTCAAGCCTCTTTACTGTCTCTTCTATCTTCTTTTCGCAGCCGAAGAGCAGGCCCTTGAGCCGGCCTTCCTCATCTTCGTCCTCTTTTATGAGTTTTTCGAGGGCTTCAATGCTCTCTTCCCCCGTGAGCAGGCCTTCAGCTGCCTTTTCCGCCATGGCGGCGGCTTCGGAGAGCCCGGCGCGGCGAGCTTCGGGCGTTTCTTCGGCAGGACCGCTTTCCGAAGACTTCGCCTCAGGCAAAACTATACCCGCAAGATGCTGGGCGATCGACGCCGAAAGCCTCTCGTGTTCGGCCTGAAGCCTTGAATTTTCAAGCTTTAAAGCCTCCTGAAGCTTCGCGTACTTTTCGGTCGAAAAGAGCTTTTGGAAGATCTTTTTCCTCTCTTCGGTGGGAGCGAGCAGCAGGGAGAGGAAGTCCCCCTGGGCTATCATGGCGATGCGGCTGAACTGGTCCCTGTCCACCCCAAGGATCTCCCTCACCGCGGCGCTTACCTCGCGGGTCTTTGTTATGACCCTGCCGTCGGGCATATGAAGCTCCGCCGTCGCCGCCTGCTGGATCTCGCCGCTCCCCTTAAGGGCGGGCCTGGCGTACTGGGGGCTGCGCTTTACGAGGTAATCCCTGCCCCCGTACTCGAACAGAAGCTCAACGAAGGTGGGCGTTCCGGCCCCGGCGTACTTGGAGCGGAGCATGGAGGCATCCCTCACCCTGCCGCTGGGCTCTCCGTAGAGGGCAAAGCAGATGGCGTCGAATATTGTGGTCTTTCCTGCTCCGGTGTCGCCGCTGATCAGGTAAAGGCCGGACTTGCCCAGGCTGTCAAGGTCCAGCTCCTGCCTTCCCGCGTAGGGCCCGAAGGCTGACATTACAAGCTTTTTCGGTCTCACGTCTTATTCCCTCCCCTCTTCCCAGACGGACTCGATGAGTTTTTTCACCAGCTCCTCCTGCTCTTCGCTCATCTCCGCCCCGTTCTGCCGGCGGAAGAACTCGCTGAAGACCTGAAGGGGCGGCTTGGCCTCGCTTCCCTCAAGGCTTTCGATCTCAAGACCCGCTCTTGACCTTGAGTTGTCGTAGTCCAGGGACGCCAGGTACGGGTATATCATCCTGAGCCTTGCCGCAGCGTCCGGAATGTCCTCCTCGTCGGTCAGGGTGATCTTAAGATAGGCGTCCTTAAAGGCCTTGCCCTCGTAAAAGCTCAGGCTGCTGAGCTCGCTGTAGCACCCCTTAAGGGCCGCCATGTCCCGAAGGGGGACAAGCTCTCTTGTCCTAAGCTTTAAGACCCCTTTGTTTTCAAGGCTTGCAAGGGTCACCGACTTCTTATGGCCCATCTCCGAGAAAGAGTACTTAAGGGGCGTTCCGCAGTACCTTATCCTCCCGGACCCGATATTCTGCGGCCCGTGGATGTGGCCCAGGGCGACATAGTCGAAGTCCTCAAAGACCGAAGCGTCCACATTGTCAAGGCCTCCCACCGGGATCTCCTCAGATTCGCAGCGCTCCGCCCCCGTTACGAACTGGTGGGCGATGAGCACGTTCCTTTTGCTCTCGTCTATCCCCATGGCGCGGACAGCGAGCCGCAGGGCGCCACCATGATCGTTTATCTCCTCGTCCGGGAAGAAGCCCCTCACCGCGGCCGGCTTGATAAAGGGAAGCATCCAGACCGAGACGGTGCCGAACTCGTCGGAGAGCTCCACCGGCTCCACCTTCCCCGAATAGACCGGGGCCATGTGGACCCCGCTCTTATCCATCAGCCTGCCCCCGAAGGCCAGCCTTTCGGCCGAGTCGTGGTTGCCGCTGATGACGAAAACGTGGGGGACCAGCCCCGCGAGGGCGGTCAGAAAGGAATCGAAGAGCTCGACCGCCTCGGCGGAGGGCAGGCTCTTGTCGTACACGTCCCCCGCGATGAGCACGGCGTCCGGCTTTTCTTCTTCGCATATCCTTTGGATCTCATCCAGTATGAAGCGCTGGTCCTCGAGCAAAGAGAAGCCGCTGAGCCTTTTTCCCAGATGAAGGTCCGACAAATGTATAAATTTCATACTTTTTCCTTTCGATGACTGCGTCTTGCCCCGGGAAGGCTCCGCAGTCTATAATCAAAGCGGAGGGAAATTATGGCGGAAAAGAGGAAAAATATTATAAGCCTCGATCCCAAGGCCCTGCGCTATATCGTGGCGAAGGACGGACGGGTCTTTGAGCCGGGCAAAAGCGGTCTCATCCGGGTCAGCGGAAGCTTCCTGCTTCCGGCGGACGAGATGCTCGCCCTTCTTGACGCCGCCAAAGCCCTCAATTCCCCCGGAGGGAAGAATTTCGAGCTCACCAGAAGGCTTTTGGGCAGCTACCGCGATCTTTCCTTCGCCTTAAGCGCCCGGGACCCCTTCGATCTTGCCGCCGGACTTAACGATACAAAGCTGCCGGACGCCGAATCTTTAGGACCCACAGGCAAAGCCCCCGCGCCTTCAGGGCGCGCAGCCGGAACCGCCGCGCCTTTAAGATCCGCCGCCGGAGCCGCGCCTCCTCCGGCCTTTCCCCAGAGCGGCCCCGAAGCCCAAAGGCCGGGCGCATCCCTCATAAAGCCCCTTCAGCTGGGGATAGAGGCTATGCTTTCTTCACCCGACGAGACCATAGTCGACGCCGGCGAGCTGCTCTATGCCCGCTTCGTCAAGCCCGAATACTCGGCCAAGACCGGCGATTTTTACATGGCGCTCTTCAGATGCTCCAGGGCCGGATGGTTCCGCATGCAGAACCGGGCGATCTCCCTTCTCTCCGCCTGCGTCTTCGGGGTCCTGCCCGACGAACTGAGGCGAGAGCCCGGTACGAAGATCTGAACAAATCTTTGAGCCTGCGGTCTTTTTTCTTTTTTATTTTATCATATTTTGCCCCGCAGCACACTGCGGGCTCTTTCGGCTGCCAGCCCGAACGCGCTTCTTTTATCACCGCCGCCGTCCGTCCTCCCCTCCCCCTCCCAAGCGCCCCGAAAGCCGCGTTTTTCAGCGGAATAGACCCCTCTATTGCCGCGGGCTTTACCTTGTTAATTGTGTTTTTTTGTGCTTTAATAGTGTCAGCATATAAAAGTCAAAAGGAGGTATCGATATGCCATTCGTACTCATCGGAATAGTTCTGCTCATCGTCATACTCTGCCTGCGCTGCATCTGCATCGTCCCGCAGGCCAACGCCTGGGTCATAGAGTTCCTCGGCCGCTACATGGACACCTGGCAGGCCGGACTCCACTTCAAAGTGCCCATCTTCTACAAGGTCATAAAGAAGGTCTCCCTCAAGGAGCAGGTCGCAGACTTTGAGCCCCAGCCCGTTATAACCAAGGACAACGTCACCATGATGGTCGACTCGGTCGTGTTCTTCTACATCTTCGACGCCAAGCTCTTCGCCTACGGCGTTGAAAGACCGCTGGCCGCCATCGAGAACCTGTCCGCCACAACCTTAAGAAACATCATCGGCTCGATGACCCTCGACGAGACCCTCACCAGCCGCGACAACATCAACAGCCGCATCACCGCCATCCTGGACGACGCCACCGACAAGTGGGGCATCAAGGTAAGCAGGGTCGAGGTCAAGAACATAGACCCGCCCAGAAGCATCCAGGAAGCGATGGAAAAGCAGATGAAGGCCGAGCGTGAAAAGAGAGAGGCCATACTCACCGCCGAAGGTAAGAAGCAGGCCGCCATCACCATGGCCGAAGGCGAAAAGGAAGCCGCCATACTGAGGGCTGAAGCCGCCAAGCAGTAGAAGATCAGAGAGGCTGAAGGCGAAGCCGAAGCTCTGCTGGCAGTCCAGAGGGCCAAGGCCCAGAGCATCCAGCTCATCAACGAAGCCAACCCCGGCAGCGGCTACATGACCATCAGGTCCTTCGAAGCCGCCGAAAAGATGGCCGACGGCCAGGCGACCAAGATCGTGGTCGCCTCCAACCTGTCGGATCTGGCCGGCACCCTCACCGCCCTTTCCGAGGCAGCTTCCAAGAGCGATCGCTAGCTTCCGAAAGGAGGACTGATCCATGAGCGAGATCATTAGTTCGGTATTCGGTCTGATCTGGGCCTTCGTCTGGATAACGATCGTCTTCAAGATCATACGCAAGGCCAAGGGAGCCTCGGGAGCTCAGGGCGCCTCCCAAAGGCAGGCCTCGCAGCTCGGCAGGTTCAACGTCCAGCAGGGCAGCAGCGCCGCTCCGGGCAGCAGCGGAGCCCCGGGAGCTCCGGGAGCAAGCCCCTTCAGGGCGGCAGCCTCCCCCGCAAGGCCCTCATCGGCAGCAGCGGGAGCTGCGTCAAGACCTTCGGCAAGCCTTGCCGGTTCCGCCGAAAGGGCGGAAGCCAAGGCCGCGGTAAGCTCGGCCCGCGCCAAGAACGAGTCGTACAAGACCCTGAGCTCCATATTAAAGGAGGACAGGGAGCACGACTGGATGGCCCGCCAGAGGGCCGAGGAAGCCCGCGCCTTCAGGCGCAACTTCAGCGACCTGGGCGCCATGCACCAGGCAGACTGCGCCGCAGACGAGCTGAAGAAAAGCCACAAGCACGACTACGGAGTCAGCGCCATCGACTCCCCCGAAAAGAACGCCGTCAGGACGTCCTGGGGGAAGAAGACTTACTGATATTGGACGCCGAAAGGCAGGCCGTAAGCAGAAAAAATTCAGCGCAAGGCCAATTATGCCGGTCCCGCAGGGGACCGGCTTTTTTATGCCGGCAGGTCAATTATCGTTCCTGTCGCTCCGGGGAGGGTTTCTGTTGAAACAAAGGTCTCTTTCCACTAAAATGTAAGTGAAAACCATAATACAGGAGGGTCTTTTCATGAAAAAGCTTTTTTCTCTGATGCTGGCTCTATGCCTGACTGCCGCGATCCCCGTTTTTTCGGACCCGCCCGCCTTTGCGGCTGCATCAGCCCCGATCGAATGCCGCAGCGTTTATGCGGGCGCCGATAACTGCGCGGTCATAAAAGAGGACGGTTCTCTGTGGGTCTGGGGGTCCGGCACTAACGCGGCCCTCGGACAGGGCACCGTGCTCACGACCAACATTCCCAACCTTCCCACCGTGATGCTGGACGGCAACGTCATAAGCAGGGACAGTGCAGGGAATCCTCTCGCAGCCTTCCAGAATGAACCCATCAAGCTCATGGATGATGTGGCTTCGGCATGCATAGGCAGCGCCGGATATTCCTACGCGATCAAGACCGACGGCAGCCTGTGGATCTGGGGAGGGGCAGACGAACCCAAGCCTCATCAGATTGCCACAGACGTCATCGCCGCGGAGATAGACAGCGGCACCACCGCGATCATAAAAAGCGATCATTCCCTCTGGATGAAGGGAAAATGTATCAACGGAGTTATCCCCGGAGTCCCGGATGAGGAGCCTTACTTTGTCGAAGACTTCGTAAAGGTCATGGATGACGTCGATTCGGTCCACCTCGACCTTACCAGGTCCGTCTCGTGGCAGTACTTCGCGGCGGTCGTGAAGACCGACGGCTCCCTCTGGGCCTGGGGAGCCATGACGCCCAAAGCCCTTAAGGACTGGCCTGAAGGCACGCTCTGGTACGATAAGATCTATCCCGAAAAGGTCATGGACGGGGTCAACTCCATAAGGGAAAACCTTCTGATGACAGACGGCACTCTCTGGGATTACAAAGGCGGGCAGCTGGTCAAGATCCTCGATGACGTGAAGATGCAGTCCTGGTCAGGCGAGAATCTCGCGGTGAAAAACGACGGCTCCCTCTGGGCCTGGGGCTATCAGAATGTCAAGGCGGGGAACGGAAGCTGCGGCGGGACTTATGATGTTCCGTATAAGATCATGGATGATGTCGCTGCGGTCAGCGCCTCCTCTAATTTCGCCCTTGCCGTCAAGAACGACGGGTCTCTCTGGGGCTGGGGCAGCAATAATCGCGGGCAGCTGCTCAAGACCTGTGACAACCTGGTGGATATAACAAATAAATACGGAGCGCCTTCCGACAAGACCTACCACATGACACATCAGCATAGTCCCGTAAAGCTTTTGGACGGGATCGCCCTGCCCGAAAGCCCGGTCCCGGGAGCTGCGCCTGCCGAGCCGACCGTGACCCCGGAGCCCACCGTCAAAAGAAAGATCCCCTTTACCGACGTCAGCGAGAGCGACTATTACTACGATTCGGTGGTCTGGGCCTATACCGCCAACCCCCAGATAACCGACGGCACCACCGCGACCACATTCAGCCCCTACAGCACCTGCACCAGGGGCCAGGTGATGACCTTCCTGTGGAGGGCCGCCGGCTGTCCCGGGGCCGAAGCGGGATCCTCTCCCTTTACCGACGTCAAAGAGACGGATTATTTCTATAAAGCAGTGCTCTGGGCAGTCGAAAAAGGGATCACCGACGGGACCTCTGCCGATACCTTCAGCCCCGGAACTCTCTGCGCCAACAGCCACATCCTGACCTTCATATACAGGGCCATGGGAGAACCGGGCAAGACCGGAAATGAGCTCTGGTACGGCGACGCTCTGAGCTGGGCTGAGAAGTCGGGCCTTCTTGACGGGACCTACTCCGGCAGCTTTGTTGTTACCGACCAATGCCCCCGCTGCAACGCGGTGGAATACCTCTACAGGTACCTGGCGGAAAAGTAGGAAGAGCCGAGGCTGACGGTGACATGTTCAGGCGGCACCTGTTCTGCCCTAAAGACCATCCCAAAGGCTTGAAGCAAATATCCGAAACCCTTGAAAAATCAACGAAGACGCGGCTCAATGCCGCGTCTCGTTTTATTTCCGACTAATTGTTATATAACAAATGTTTTACTTCTGTTTCCGCCGGTCGGGGCTCCTCTGCCCAGGATCGATCTGCCCCGGTCTTTACGTATAAAAGCGCCGCCCTTATATAAAATTTTGGAATATCATTGCCCCGAAGACGGTTAGTATGCCCGAAAGGGCTATCGAAAGGCTGCTCATCGCTCCTTCCACCGGACCCATCTCCATGGCTCTCACCGTGCCTATGGCGTGGGACGCAGAGCCTATGGCGACGCCAACCGCCACAGGCTCCTTGATCTTAAGAAGCCTGCAGAGGGGAGTCGCTATGATGTTTCCGATTATGCCGGTCAGAATTATGACAGCGACGGTGATCGCCGTGTATCCTCCCAGTTCCGAGGAGATGCCCATACCTATGGCCGAGGTCACCGATTTGGGCAGGAAGGTCACGTATTCCCGGTGGCCGAGACCGAAGACCAGGGCCAGGGCCAGCACCGAGAGCAGGCTTGTTAAGACCCCTGTTACAATGCCCGCGGCGATCGCCCTGTAATTTCGCTTCAGGGCTCCCAGCTGCTCGTACAATGGAATGGCAAGGCATACTGTGGCGGGGGTCAGCAGGTAGCTGACATATTTAGCGCCTTCGTTATAGACCGCGTAAGGGGTCCCTGTGGCGATCAGGAAAGCAATGGTGAGGATGACGGCGACCAGCAGAGGGTTTAGGACCGCCAGTCCGGTCTTTTCCCTAAGCTTTAAGGCGATGAAATAGGATCCCAAGGTGATGAAAACTCCTAAGAAGACGGACGCGCTTATGATGTCATTCAGCATTTTTCGCATCCTCCCCTCTTTTTCCCCTTTTCATGACCATCTGCACAACGAGACCGACCGCGGCCATGACCAACACGGTGGTGATGAAGGTGATGACAAGGTATGAGACCCATCCGTCCCTGAGAATGTCCCGCATATCAAGAAGCCCGGCAGCAGCCGGGATGAACATGACCGGCATTATGGCGACGAGAAAAGTTCCCGTCTCCTTTACCGCGGCAAGGGGGATGATGCCGCTGACGAGGCCGGCGAAGAGCAGGACCATGCCGTAGATGCTGGCGGGTATGGGCAGGGGTATGAAGTAGTGGAGCAGCTCCCCGAAAAAGGAGATCCCTATGATGATCATAAACTGCTTCAGGTATTTCATGCTTCTCCTTCAGTGATGCCTCACGTCTTCCAGCGCTTTGATCGCGTTTATGATGGGCTGAGCCTCGGGGCTTTTAAAGAAATCAAGGGTCGTTTCGGGGACCAGCTCCGAAAGGGCCTCGAAGCCGCCTTCTTTTATGAGCTCTCTTACGGTGGAAGCGCTGATGGCTTCGGGACTTCCCAGCCTTGGGATCTCAACGATCTCAACGCCTTTTTCGGGAAGGCTCTCCTTGAGCACCTCGTTGTAGAGGGCGGTGGTCTTGCTGAAGGGCTCCTGGCCTACGAAGCGGGTCTTTATATCCAGGGCTTTCGCGATCTTTCCGAAGAGCTCGGCGTCCAGAAGGGCCTGTCCCCATACCACGTCGTCCTCGTCCTTTTGAAAGTACGAGGGGAAGGTGGCCGAGCTTATCATGTAGGGGCCCGAGGGGATGACGGTGACGCCCGGAATGTCCGCCGCTCCTTCTTTTGCCAGCTTAAACCTCACTTTAAAGGGTATGGGGCCCTGATCCTCGCTCAGGAGGAAGACCGCGACCGGTCTTCCCTGGGCCGCAGCCTGCTCAAGAAGCCAGTGATGGCCATTCGTGAAGGGGTTCGCGTTCATGACGACGGCTGTCTTTTCCCCTTCGGGAAGCTGGGCCTTCGCGTTTTCGATCCAGCGGGAAAGGCCGTCCCTCCTGTTCTCAAGAAGGCTGAGCCTTCCCTCTATCCTCGCCAGCTCGTAAAAGCCGCAGTCCTTAAAGAAGCCCGCCGCGCTGCACTTGGTGAAGACGAAGAGGTCGGTGACGCCCCTTTCGTTCTGCCTTTCGATCAGGTGGGAGATCAGAAGGCCCATGAGGCCCCTGCCCTGCAGCTCCTTTTTCACCGCAAAGCACCTTAAGGTGTTCCCGAAGGACCCGGCGCAGCCCGCAAGCTCGCCCTCGTCGTCCTCAAGGGCGCAGAGGTAGTCCAGATGGGGGTCCAGCCTTATGCCCTCCCCCGAAAGCAGGGCCTTGATCTTTTCTATCTGCCTTTTATCGGAGGGGTATACCCTGCCGACGCTGTAGTTTTCGCTCATCTCGTTCACCCGAAGGCCCGCGGCCTTACCTCAAGCAGTTTTCTTCAAAATCCTTCAGCAGCATGGCGCAGGACAGCAGGTCGGCGCAGCCTCCGGGGCTTATGCCCCGGGACGAAAAGTCTTCGTTCATGAGGCTGAGCTTTCGGTCAAGCTCCTCTTCGGCAAGGCCTTCGCCGCCTTCGCAAAGAGCATAGAGCTTTTGGGCCTCGCTCTTCATGTGCCTAAGCCCCTCCGGGCCCTTCCTGTACAGCACCGTGGTGTCATCCGTCTTCGTCATAAGATACAGCAGGACCTTTTTCCAGCTGCCGCTCTTTTCGTACTCTGATAGGGCCTCGAATGCCAAGGGGAAGCCTTCGGCAGCCTCCCGCCTTATGCCCTTAGCCCCGTATTTTTCAAGGACCAGGCTGCCGTGGGATGCTTTGACCTCGCTCTCTGTTCTTAAGGCGTCCAGCTCTTCGGCAAGCTCCGCGGAAGCGGCGCGGACAGCGCTCCTCATGAATCCTTTGAGCTTTGACCCGCCAAAGATATCCGGTTCCGACGATACGTTTTGAGCGTCGGCAAGACTGTTTTCCCGCAAAACCCTCTCATCTGAGCCTTCCGCGCCGGCAAAGCCCTCTATCCTTCCGCTCTCAAGCTCCGCGATCAGCTCCGCGTAGGCAGCCCCGAGGGACGCCGCGATAATGCCCATGCTGTAGACGGCGCCTCTGTGGGTATTGACCCCGCCGGTCGCCCTCATCATGGCCTTTTCGGCCTCAATGCCCAGGGCCTTGATCTCCTTCGCAAGAGAAGAAAGCCCGCCGCCTTGTACTTCCTGACTCTGTTCAAGGCACGAGGGCTCTGCGCCGTTCCCAGGACCGGTATCTCCAGGCTCCGAACCGCCCGTTTCGTACTCAAAACCCGCCCTTGCCATCTCGGTGATGTAAGGCCCTATGGCCCCAGCGCTCCTTTCAAAGCTTACGTGGTCCATGTCCCTGTGGGCCCCGCTGTCCTTAAGATCCACCAGGCCCGGCTTGGGAGTTAAAGAGACCTCATCCGTCAAAGCTTTTTCCGCGGCTCTTCCCATAAAATCAAGGAATATGAGCTCTGCCGCCGCGAGGGAAAGCTCCTTTGCGCTGTGCCGTCTTATTGCGGCGCATTCCGACGAGGGCAGCTCGCATATTAGGCACTTTCTCGGGGAAAAGCCCAGCTCTTCCCTTGAGACCTTCTCGGGGAAGCCCTCCGGGCTCATGTACAGGACGTCCAGATCGAAGAGCCTTCCCACGGGCAGGCTGTCGTCAAGCCCCGCGCAGACCTTCTTTACTTCTTTCGCATCCCCTTTTACGCTTAAAAGAGCCTCGAGCCCCGTGAAGCTTTCGCGTGTCTCAGCCCCCTCGGCCTCAAAGCCGGCCGTGGCCAGCGCCTCCTTAAGCAGGCCCAGCCCTCTTTCAAAGCAGTAATATACTCCGGGGAAGACCTTATACGGCCCCGCTATGTTCAGAGTAAAAGAGACCGCGGCCTTCCCGCCGTTTTTCAGAAGACCGTACTGGGCCAGGGCTCTTTCCTCCCTTGCCCGCATCATATCCTTTACTTCGACTCTTTTGAAAAATGCCATCGCAGTCCCTGCAGATTCCGCCTGAATACCCTTTTGACGATAAAGGCCGAGTCCCCGCCCAGCGGCCCAAAGGCCCGTAAAAGCGGCTTTCGTTCGCCTTTACCGGATCCCGAGATCCCTTGAATTTTCAACTCGAGCAGCTGTTATATAACATGCGTTACACACGTGCCGGGGCCCGCGCCGCACTTACAGCCGGCAGCCTCCCCTACTCCTCTATGACCTTTCCCTGAAGCCATTTCCCCCGCAGCATGTTCCAGGCAAGGTATGACGCGCTGATGCACCATGTGCTGGAGAAGGCCAGGAATACCACGTCGATGGACCTGTATACGGGCATCAGCAGGGTCATGATCAGCACCCTTAAGACACACCAGCAGCCCACGTAGGCGACCATGGTCACCATGGGCTTGCCCGCCCCCCTCATGACGCCGGCCTGGGTGTGGGTCGCAGCCAGGCAGCAGTAGAAGACCCAGACCAGCTGGACCCTCCTGACACCGTAGGCTATGGCTTCGGGCTCTCTGGTGAAGAGGGCCATGATCCTGGGAGCGAAGAGGAAGAGGCAAAGCCCCATGAGCTCCGCCATTATCATGCCGGTAAAGATGCCGTATTTGGCGCCCTTTTTAGTCCTTTCGTACTCCCTGGCGCCCAGGTTCTGGCTCACGAAGGTCGCAAGAGCGACCGAAAGGCTGGTTATGGGCAGGAATATGAAGCCCTCGATCTTGTGCAGAGCCCCGACCCCCGCCATGGCCATGTCCCCGAAGGTGTTGATGTTGGCCTGTATCAGGGTGTTGCCGAAGGCGGTTATGGTGCTCTGGACCGCCGTGGGAGTTCCCAGGCGGAATATGTTCTTCAGCACCGCGGGGTCCATCCTCATGCGCTTCATCTCAAGCCTGTAGACCTCGTCGGTCCTGAAAAGCCTGATGAGACAGAGCGCCGCGCTTAAGAACTGGGAGATGATGGTGGCAAGGGCAGCCCCGTCCACGTCCATCTTAAAGACACCTATGAACACTATGTCCAGGACCACGTTGAGACAGGACGAAAAGATCAGGTAATAGAGGGGATGTTTGCTGTCCCCCACCGCCTGCATCAGGCCCATGCAGCCGTTGTACATCGAAAGTCCCAGGCCGCCCATGAAATACACCCTGAGATATAGGACCGACTGGTCCACCACCTCGGCCGGAGTGTTCATCAAGCCTATTATCCAGGGCGAAAGGAACACGCCCAAAGCGGTAAGAAGCAGGCCGCCTATAAAGCTGAGCGCGGTATGGGTGTGTATGGCCTTTTTAAGGCCCTCCTCGTCACCGGCGCCGAAATACCTTGCGATTATCACGCCTGATCCCTGGGCGAAGCCGTTAAAAAATCCGATGAGCATCCACGTCACGGAGCCCACCGAAGTCACGGCGGCCAGAGCCCTGCTGCTGAGCATGTTGCCCACTATAAGGGCGTCGGCCGTATTATACAGCTGCTGGAAGATGTTCCCCAGCAGTATGGGCATGGTAAAGGCAAAGAGGGACCCCGCTATGGAGCCCTCCGTCATCCTCGTTGCCGCTGTTTTTCCTGCCATAAAACCTCCGAAGCCCTATGCGTAGGCCCTGTCTATGGTTATGACCGTCTCGTACCCGGGATCGAAGGCCTTAAGGCCTGCGGTGATGACGTCCCTCACCTCTGCCGGGCTCAGGCTGCATTCGTGGTCCACCACCACGTCGAATATGACGTTGGTGTGGGTGGGACCCGTCACAGTCCTCACATCGTGGAAGCTCTTGATGTAATCAAGCCCTTTGCAGACCGCTTCTATGCGCTCTTTCGCGAGGGCTGTCACGTCGTCGAGGGCCAGGGGATCCATGTGAACGGTGAGCAGTATGCCCATCTTGTCGTAGACGTCCCTTTCGATGATGTCCATCATGTCGTGGCTGCTCATGAGATCGGCGGCGGAGTCCACCTCCACGTGGACCGAGGCGAACATGCGCCCGGGGCCGTAATCGTGGATTATCATGTCGTGTATGCCGAGGACCCCCTCGTGGCCCTCTATCTCTTCGGTCATCTCCTTTACCAATTCGGGGTCGGGAGCCTTGCCCAGTATGGGGGACACGGTCTCCATGACCAGCTGAACGCCGGACCAGATGATGAAGAGGGCGACCAGTATGCCCACCGGACCGTCCAGATCAAGGCCGGTGAACCTGAAGATGAGAAGGCAGATCAGCACCGCGGAGGTCGAGATCACGTCGTTCCTCGCGTCCGCGGCCGAGGCCTTAAGGGTGTCGGAATCGATGATCTCCCCTATGCGCTTTCCGAAAGACGCGAGCCAGATCTTTACCGCGATCGCAAGGACCAGCACCGCCGCAGAGACCGCGCTGAACTCCATGGGTTCCGGGTGCAGGGTCTTTGAAACGGATGTCCTAAGGAGCGAGACTCCGATGACGACTATCATGATTGAGACCGCAAGCCCGGTGAGATACTCGGTCCTTCCGTGGCCGTAGGGGTGGTCCTTGTCGGGCTTTTTCCCGGCCAGCTTAAAGCCTATCAGGGTCATGAGGGACGCCGAGGCGTCGCTCAGGTTGTTGATGCCGTCGGCCAGGATCGAGATGCTCCCGAATATGATGCCGGTCCCTATCTTAAGGGCGCAAAGAAGGGCGTTGGCCGCTATGCCGACCCAGCTGGCCAGCCTGCCGTAGGCTTCCCTGGCCTTGGGGTCCTTCGGGTCCCGCCCGCCCTTCATAAATGCTTTTATAAGCAGATCGTTCATTTTACAGGCCTTTTTCCGTCATATCCTCAGCGACTTCTTCTTCTCGTACCTTTCAAAGCCCAGCTCGATTATCCTGTCTATGACCTGCGAATAATCCATGTCCTTTGATGAAGCCAGCATGGGGAACATGCTTATGGAAGTAAAGCCCGGAATGGTGTTGATCTCGTTGAAGATGAAATTGCCGTCCTCATCCATGAAGAAATCGGCCCTGGCGTAGCCTCCGCAGTCCAAAAGCTCGTAGACCCTTTCCGCAAGACGCAGAAGCTCTTCCCTCTTGCCCTCGGGAAGCTCCGCTCCGACCACGGTCTCGCTGCCCCGGTCGTCGTACTTGGATTCATAGGTGTAAAAGTCTCCCGCCGCTATGATCTCGCCTATCTCAATGGCAACGGGCCTGTCGTTTCCCATGACGGCGACCTCCAGTTCCCTGCCCTTTACCCCCTGCTCCACCAGTATCCTGTCGTCGTAGCCGGCGGCAAGCTTTAAGGCGTCCATCAGCCCCGAAGGCTCGGAGACCTTTGAGATCCCGACGGAGGAACCCATGTTGGCGGGCTTGACGAAAAGAGGATAGCGGAGCTTTTCGTTGATCTCCCTTATCTTTTCCTCGCCGATCTCGCGGCTTTTAAGGAATACGCTGGGGGTCTGGGGTATGCCCGCCGCGCTGCAGACCAGCTTGGCCAGGCTCTTGTCGAAGCAAAGGGACGAAGAAGTGACGTCGCTGCCCCCGAAGGGTATGTCCATCTGACGGAATATGCCCTGAAGGCTGCCGTCCTCGCCGTTCTGCCCGTGTATCATGGGCAGGGCAAAGTCGGCCATGTCGGAAAGCTGCCTTATGCTGCCTCCGAAGACCGAAAAACCGTATTTTCCGGGGTCTTTTGCCAGGTCTTCCTCGGCCTTCTTCTGCCAGCTTCCGTCCTTTAGGGCAGAAGCCGGGCCGTCGAAGAGCAGCCAGCGGCCGTCCCTGGTGATCCCTATCATGATGATCTCGTATTTTTCTTTGTCCAGATTTTCTATGACCGACGCCGCGGACCTGAGGGAGACCTCGTGCTCGCTGGATCTGCCGCCGAAGACGACGGCAAGGCGTATCTTTTTCATCAATGAACTCCCGTTTGATTATTCAATGCCCAGGCCGAAGCGGTCCCTTACCCTCTTCATGGTCTTTCTCGCTATGACGTCGGCCCTTTCGGCTCCGTCTTTCAGTATATCGGTGAGCTCCGAAGAGGTCCTTATGGCCTGATACCTCTCCTGGATGGGGGCAAGGGCGTTCACCGTCACCTCGACCAGGTCCTTCTTAAAGTCTCCGTAGCCTCTTCCCGCGTATTCGTCCTCCAGCTCCTGCAGGGTCTTTCCGGTAAAGGCCGAGTACATGTTCATCAGGTTGCTGACGCCCGGCTTGTTCTCGGGATCGAAGCGCACGCTGCCTTCCGAATCGGTGGTAGCCCTCATGATGGACTTCTTGATCTTGGAGGGGCTGTCGAGAAGGGAGATGCGGCTGTGCTCGTTGACGGCGCTCTTGCTCATCTTGGCGGTGGGATCGTCTAATGCCATGATCCTGGCTCCGGCCTTTAAAAACCTTCCGTCGGGCACCACGAAGGTATCCTTTCCGTACTTGCTGTTGACCCTGATCGCAAGGTCTCTTGTCAGCTCTATGTGCTGCTTCTGGTCGTTTCCCACCGGAACGATGTTTACGTCGTAGAGCAGGATGTCCGCCGCCATCAGCACGGGGTAAGTGAGAAGGCCCGCTCCCACCGAGTCCTTGCCCTGGCTCTTGGCCTTGAACTGGGTCATCCTGAAGAGCTCTCCGGTGTTGGCGCAGCAGTTGAGTATCCAGCCCAGCTCGGCGTGGGCCGAGACCGACGACTGGACGAAGATTATGGACTTCTTGGGGTCTATGCCCACCGCCATGTAAAGGGACGCCACGTCCAGGATGTGGCTGCGCAGCTCCTTCGGGTCCTGGGGGACGGTTATGGCGTGCTCGTCGACCACGCAGTAGAGGCACTCGCTGTCCTCTTCGTTCTGAAGCTCGACGAACTGGATGAGAGCTCCAAGGTAATTCCCTATGTGGATGTTGCCTGTGGGCTGTACGCCCGAAAAGATCCTCTTCATTTTATCCTCCGCTGCTCTTTAGCCTTTAAAAAGCATAGTCTTGCTCTGTTTCGGACCGCGGTCCGAAAACGCCGCTTCTAAACTACGGGCGCTTCTTCCGCCGGAGTTTCGGAAGGCTCTTCCGCTCCTTCTTCGGCGTCGCTGTCTTCGCTTTCGGCGCTGACCGATTTGGCCATAGCGACTATCTCGCCGCCCTCATCGACCTTCATGATCTTTACGCCCTGGGTAGCGCGGCCCAGGACCGATACGTCGGAAGCGCTGATCCTTATGATTATTCCGTCGGAATTTATGAGGAAGAGCTGGTCGCCCTCGCAGACCGCTATGGCTCCCACCAGTTCTCCGGTCTTATCCATCTTGCTGCGGTCGTAGGTCAGGACGCCCTTTCCTCCGCGGGTCTGGAGCCTGTACTCCTCGACGGGAGACCTCTTGCCGTAGCCGTACTTGGTCGCGACCAGTATCTGGGTGCCCGGCTCCGCCAGCTCCATGGCGACGACCCTGTCGCCCTCTTCCAGCTCTATGGCCTTGACTCCCGCCGCGGCCCTTCCCATGGGCCTCACGTCGCCTTCGCTGAAGGTGATGGACTTGCCCTGGGCGGTGATGATGATGACGGACGACGCCCCGTCGGTCTTCCTGATGCTGACCAGCTCGTCGCCTTCCCTTATGGTGACCGCTATGAGGCCGGTCTTCCTGGTGGTCATGTACTCGCTGACCGGGGTCTTCTTTATGACTCCGCCCCTGGTCGCCATGATCAGGTAGCCTCCGTCCTCGGAGGGCCTGAAGGGCAGCACGCTGGTGATGCGCTCGCCCTGGCTCATGTTGAGGAAGTTGATGGCGGGTATGCCTTTTCCGGTCCTGGCGCCTTCGGGGATGTCGTAGGCCTTCATGGTGTAGACCCTTCCCTGGCTGGTAAAGAAGGACAGGGTGTCGTGGGTGGAGCAGCTGACCAGGTGGCGCACGAAGTCGTTGTCCCTGGTGGACTGGCCGGTCACGCCTCTTCCTCCCCTTCTCTGGGTCTTGTAGGTGTCGGCGGCGACCCTCTTGATGTAGCCCAGGTGGGAGATGGTGATGACCACGTCGTGCTCCTGGATGAGCTCGGCCTCGTCCCTTTCGCCCTCGTCGGCTATGATCTCGGTCCTTCTGTCGTCGCCCCACTTGTCGCTGATCTCGCTGAGCTCGTCCTTTACGACGCCCATCAGCAGGTGCTCGTCGGCCAGCAGGCTCTTGTAGTAGGCTATGCGCTCCTGGAGCTTGTCGTACTCGTCCTGAAGCTTTTCCCTTTCAAGGCCCTGAAGCCTCTTAAGCTGCATGTCGAGTATGGCCTGGGCCTGCACGTCGTCAAGGCCGAAGCGTTCCATGAGCCTCTGCTTTGCGTCGTCGTAGGAGGTCCTGATGATGTGTATTATCTCGTCGATATTGTCTATCGCGATGAGCAGGCCTTCCAGTATGTGGGCCCTGGCCTCCGCCTTGGCGAGGTCGTAGCGGGTCCTTCTGGTGAGCACGTCCTTCTGGTGGGCGATGTATTCGACCAGTATCTCCTTAAGGTTGAGGAGCCTGGGCCTTCCGCCTACGAGAGCTATCATTATCACGCTGAAATTGCTCTCGAGCTCTGTATGCTTGTACAGCCTGTTCAGCATGACCTGGGGGTTCATGTCCTTCTTAAGGTCTATGACCACCCTGACCTCGCCCTTTGAGGACTCGTCCCTTATATCCCTGATGCCGTCCAGCTTCTTGTCCTTTACGAGCTCGGCGATGTGGCTTATCATCGAAGCCTTGTTGATGCCGTAGGGGATCTCGGTAAAGACTATGGACACGTTGCCCCTGGAGTTCTCCTCCATCGAAGCCTTGGCTCTGATCTTTACCTTGCCCTGGCCGGTGGCGTAGGCTTCTCTGATCGCGGTCTTTCCCACGATGGTGGCCCCGGTGGGGAAATCCGGGCCCTTGATGTCCTCCATCAGCTGTTCGACGGTGGTGTCCGGATCGTCGATGAGCCTCTTGGTCCCCGCTATGACCTCCCTTAAGTTGTGGGTGGGGATCGAGGTCGCCATGCCTACGGCTATGCCGTTGCTGCCGTTGACCAGAAGGTTGGGGAAGCGGGCCGGAAGTATGACGGGCTCCGTCTCCTCTCCGTCGTAGTTGGGGACGAAATCGACGGTGTCTTTATCGATGTCTCTAAGCATCTCAAGGGCGAAGGGCGCCATGCGGGCTTCCGTGTAGCGGGAAGCCGCGGCCCCGTCTCCGTCCATGGAGCCGAAGTTGCCGTGGCCGTCCACCATGGGATATCTCATGTTCCAGGGCTGGGCCAGGCGGACCATGGCGTCGTATATGGACGTGTCGCCGTGGGGGTGGAATTTACCCATGACCTCGCCCACTATCCTGGCGCTCTTCTTGTGAGGCTTATCCGGGGTGTTGCCCAGGGTGCTCATGCCGTAGAGTATCCTTCTGTGGACCGGCTTGAGTCCGTCTCTGACGTCGGGAAGAGCTCTGGCCACTATGACCGACATCGAATAATCGATGTAGGAGTTCTTCATCTCGTCGTAAATTTCGTGCTGAAGCACCTTGCTTGCGGTTTCG
>JAFRWQ010000017.1 GCA_017437925.1 Bacillota bacterium | reverse complement strand
GTCAGGGAAAAGGTCGAGATCGAGCTCAACGCCGTCACCGACAATCCGCTGATCTTCCCCGACGACGAGGAAGTGGTCTCCGGAGGCAATTTCCACGGCGAACCCATCGCGATACCCTGCGACCTTCTGGGCATAGCCTGTTCGGAGCTGGCTTCTATCTCGGAGCGCCGCACCGAGCGCATGGTCAACGCGGCCCTTTCCAACGGCCTGACCCCCTTCCTCACCACCGAGGCCGGGGTCAACAGCGGCTTCATGATAGTCCAGTACAGCGCGGCGTCAATGGCTTCGGAAAACAAGGTCCTGGCCCATCCCGCCTGCGTGGACAGCATACCCTCGTCGGCCAACCAGGAGGATTTCGTCTCCATGGGCACGACGGCGGCGAGAAAGGCGGGCTGGATACTGGAAAACACCAGGTCGGTGCTGGCTTACGAGCTGCTGACCGCCTGCCAGGCCATAGATATAAGGCGCATGAAGAACGATTTCGGCAGGGGGCTCTCGCCGGTGGCGCAAAAGGTCTACGACAGGGTGCGTGAAGAGATCGCATTCTACGACAGGGACAGGGAGATAGTGCCCGATATTAAGGCGATCGAAGCCCTGATCCGCTCGGACGAGCTGACCGACATCATAAAAGGGTTTTTTGAGGATATGGAGTAGGAGGGCCTTAGGGAGCAAGCGGCTTCGGTCCGGAAAACCTTTCGCCTGTTTGCTTACAAGAAATTGAGAAGCGCAGGGGTGACTCAAAGGGGGGACCCGCGCCGACGGCGTAAGCCGGAGGATGCGGGGGCGATGCCTTTGAGGCAGGACCCCGGAGCGATATCAAAGTTTTGCAGGACCCCGCAGCAGCCGAAAGCTATTCCAGCTTCTTCAGCACCGAGGCGTAGCCGCCTTCCCCGTAGGAGAGGGCGCTGCTGACCCGGGTGATGGTGGTGTTGGAGGCTCCCAGCCTCTGGCGCAGAGACTCGTAGGTCTCGCCCGAGGCGAGGCCTTTGGCTATCTGAAGGCGCTGGCTGAGATCCTCGATCTCGGCCGCGGTGCACAGATCCTGAAGAAAGGCGAGGCATTCCTCCTCGTCTGAAAGAGAGAGCAGCGCCCGGATCAGTTGGTGTCGGGCGTCCCCGCCCGGGGTCCTTTGAGAATTCATGAGGGGCTCCTGGGTCCCGCCCGGGGCCTTCCGAAGGACGAAAAAGCCCGGGGACGGTGCAAAAAAGTCTGAAATAGGATACAATAAATCTATCATCGGCCGCTGAGTTTTTCAACGGAAAAAGGAGGATAAGACATGGAATACCGCGCAGAGGACGCAATGGTCATCAGGCTCGACGACGAGCTGCCCGAATACCCCAAGTTTGCCGAGGGGATACGCCGGGCGCCCAAGAGGGAGGCTCCCCTGACCGAGCACGACAAGGAGCTGGCCATAAAGAACGCTTTGAGATACATCCCGCCCCGCTTCCACGAGCAGATGGCGAAGGAATTCGCAAAAGAGCTTGAGGAGAGGGGCCGCATCTACGGCTACCGCTTCAGGCCCGAGGGCAAGATCTGGGGCAAGCCCATAGACGAATACAAGGGAAACTGCGTTGAAGGCAAGGCCATGCAGGTCATGATAGACAACAACCTGGATTTCGACGTGGCGCTCTACCCCTACGAGCTCACCACCTACGGCGAGACCGGCCAGGTCTGCCAGAACTGGATGCAGTACAGGCTGATCAAGAAGTACCTTGAGGCCCTCACCGACGAGCAGACCCTGGTGGTCATGTCGGGACATCCTCTGGGGCTCTTCCACTCCCACAAGCTGGCTCCCCGCTGCATCATCAGCAACGGCATTATGGTCGGCGAGTTCGACGATCTTAAGAATTTCAACAGGGCGGCGGCCATGGGCGTCGCCAACTACGGCCAGATGACGGCCGGAGGCTGGATGTACATAGGCCCCCAGGGCATAGTCCACGGCACCTTCAACACCCTGCTCAACGCAGGACGCATAGTGCTGGGAGTCCCCGCGGACGGTAATCTTGCGGGCAGGCTCTTCATTTCGTCCGGTCTGGGCGGCATGAGCGGAGCCCAGGGAAAGGCCGCTGTCATCGCGGGAGCGGCATCCATCATCGCCGAGGTCGACGACAGCCGCATCACCACCCGCTATACCCAAGGCTGGGTCACCGACAGGACGGCGAGCCTCGACGAAGCCTGGGCTATCGCAAAGAAACACCTTGACGAAAAGACTCCCTGCGCCGTCGCCTACAACGGCAACGTGGTGGACCTTCTGGAGTACCTCTACGACAAGGGCGTCCACGTGGACCTGATGAGCGACCAGACCAGCTGCCACGTGCCCTACGACGGAGGCTACTGCCCCCAGGGCCTGACTTTTGAACAGCGCACCGAGATGCTGGCAAACGACAGGGAAGGATTCAGAAAGCTTGTAAACAAGAGCTTAAGGCATCACTACGAGATGATATGCAGGTTCCACGACAGGGGGACCTACTTCTTCGACTAC
>JAFRWQ010000146.1 GCA_017437925.1 Bacillota bacterium | reverse complement strand
GCGAATTCGATGGGGGACTGATCGCGGACCACCTGGGGATCTCTCCACACGTCGCCCTGAACGATCTCCTCGCCGTAGCCAAGGCCGATATCAGTGTATAGGTTCTGAGCCAGCCAGTTGGAGATGCTGCGGCAGCTCACAGCGGCAGCGAAGCGGTCGGTATGGCCGATGATCCAGTTGGTCATGTAGCCTCCGTAGCTTCCGCCGGTGACGCCCAGCCTCTTCTTATCGATCATGGGGTAGGTCTCCAGGACCTTGTCGGTAAAGGCCATGATGTCGCTGTAATCGATGGTGCCCAGCTTTCCTCTGAGCTCCGCGAAATCGCTTCCTCTGCCGTCGCCCCCTCTGGGGTTGCAGTAGAAGACGAAGTAGCCTTTTGCGGCCAGCATCTGCATCTCGTGGTGATAGGGGGTGCCGTAGGCTCCGAAGGGGCCTCCGTGCATCTCAAGGATCGCGGGATAGGTCTTGCCCTCCTCGTAATCTGCGGGCTTGATGACGCAGCCTTCTATGGTCCAGCCGCCGCTTTCGGCGGTGATGGGTTCGGGCAGGGGGATGATCCTCTCGTCGTGGAGGCTGTCGTTGAAGCCTGTGAGCCTCACCTGCTCTTCACCTTTGATCTCGTAGAGCTCGGTGAGCCTGTCCTCAGCGGTGCAGACTGCAAGGATCTTTCCGTCCTTTACGGTGATGCCGTCGATGGAGCCTTTGTACTCGCATATCGTGGTGAGCTCTCCGTCTTCGAACTGTCTGAGGCCGTTCTTTAAGCCGCAGGCGGTAGTGTAGTAGAGGGCCTTGCCGTCGACCGCCACGTGGGCTCCTCCGCCGTAGTTGGAGTCTCCGCCCGGGCCGCTTCCGGGGACCTCGTCCTTCTCAAAGAGCTTGACGGGGCCGTTTTCGCCCAGCTCCCATACCCTGGGGATCTCGCTGATGCCGTGGAGCTTGCCTTCGGTCATGGAGGCTATGGGCTTTCCGTCAAGGAAATTGACCCAGCTCACCTGCCAGGCTCCGTCCTGCACCAAGACCTTCTTTTCGCCGTTCTCAAGCAGGGTGACGCCGGCGTAGGGGCTGAATACCCTGTCGTAGCAGGGGGAGGCATAGAGCACGCTGTTTCCGCAGACGGCGAAGCCGCTGACCTGCTCGTTTTCGGCGGTGACGGGCTCGGGCTTTCCGTCCTTTACAAGGTAGAGCCTTGTGCGCAGGCTGTCGGTGTAGCCCTTGCCGTCCATCCAGAAGGGTATCTCCTCGAAGACCTCGTAGCCGGGGTCCCTCTTCTCGCGCCTGTCGTACTTGGCCAGCAGGGCGAAGCCCTCGTCGGTCTTCTTTATATCCATGACGAAGAGGGGAAGGCGCATGTATTCCGAAGCTTCGCCGCCTCTTAAGTCGAGGCAGTAAAATACGGTCAGGGCCTCATTTTTGGCCAGGGCCTCTTTGGTCTTGGGGTCTCTCGCCGAAGCGAAGATGAGGCGGTCGTCGTCGAGCCAGACGGCGCTCCTCACGTCCTTGCTGGAGGTGAGCTTCTTTGCGCTGCCGTCCTCCCAGAGCCAGAGGTCGCTGACGTAGCCGTTGGTCTCCTCGACGGCCTTTGAGACCGTGAATACGGCCTTTTTGCCGCCCGGGGCCCACTGGGGCGCGGCGAGGAAATTGAAAAGATAAAGATCTTCGATTTCTACTTTTCTCATGTCGTTCTCCTGTTAAAACGCTGCCCGGATCGCAGCGGGTCCGGGCAGCTTTCATGGTCTTGTTATCGTCCCGGTCTTACTTGAGGTACTTGTCCATCCAGGCGGTGATCTCCTCGATGCGGCGGACCCTGTTCTTGGGCTTGCCG
>JAFRWQ010000145.1 GCA_017437925.1 Bacillota bacterium | reverse complement strand
GGTTGTGGCCGCAGGCCTGGTGGGTCTTCTTGCCGTTGGGCTCGTGGAGCCTGAACTCCTCGGGGACCTCGCCTACTCCGGCCAGAGCGTCGTACTCGCCCAGAAGGCCTATGTAGGGTCTGCCGCTGCCGTAGGTGGCGCTGAAGGAGGTGGGAAGCACTCCCAGGCCCCTTTCCACCTTAAAGCCGTGGTTCTCCATGAAATTGCTCAGAGCCTTGCAGGACTCGAACTCCTTGAAGGCGGTCTCCGAATACATCCAGATCTCGTCGCTCAGGTCGTAAAGCTCCTGACGGTACTTCTCCACTGCTGCGATCGCTTCTTTTTTGTTCATATTATCCTCCATTACTTTTGAGATAACGGTTTGGTAACGCTCAGATCCGAAGAATATCTAACCCGGCGGCCATATCATGCTGCGTCCGCCCAGGAGGTGGATGTGCAGGTGATGCACGCTCTGGCCTCCGTCTTCTCCGGTGTTGATAACTACCCTGTAGCCCTTCTCAAGACCAAGATCCGCTGCTATGTCCTTGACCTTTAGAAGCATGTGGGCGAGAAGTTCAGCGTCCTCGGGGCAGGTCTCGTCCAGCGATCCTATGTGCTTCTTGGGAACTATGAGCACGTGGACCGGAGCCTGGGGATCGAGATCGTAAAAGCTGTAGATCTTGTCGTCCTCGTAGGCCGCTTTTGAAGGTATCTCATGGTTTGCGATCCTGCAGAATATGCAGTCAGACATTTACTGATCCTCCTTTCTGCCGAGGACCCCGTCCGAGAGGGGCGGCCCGGCGATCATGTCTGCAAAAACATTGCTCAGATCTTCGTCCGAGTCAAAGTATACGGGAGTGTAGTTGGAGGCGCGGCCTTTCCAGAGCTGCCTGCCGTCAACTTCGGTCTTTTCTTCGAAAAGGACCCTCATCCTGTGACCTTCAAGGCTTCTTCTGAACTCAAGGGAGACCTTATCGGCCTCTTCGATGAGCAGGCGGTTCCTCTCCTTTTTGACGGGAGGCGCGATCTGGCCCGGAAGCGACGCCGCCGCGGTATAGAGCCTCTTCGAATATGGGAAACCGTGGACCTTAAGGTATCCCGCCCTTCTCACAAGCTCAAGGCTTTGAGCCAGGTCATCTTCGGTCTCGGAAGGGAAGCCGACTATTATGTCTGTGGTGATGCCGTAATCGGGGTCGAAGGCCCTCAGGGCGTCGACTATCTCCATGTATTCGGAGACTGTGTAATGCCTGTTCATGGCCCTTATGATGCGGTCGCTTCCGCTCTGCACCGAAAGATGCAGGTGGTGGCAGAGCTTGTCGTATCCGAAGAGCTTTTTGACGTAGGCCGCGTTGACCACGGTGGGTTCGAGGGAGCTGAGCCTGATGCGGAAGTCCCCTTCTATATCCGAGACGGCCTCGATGACGCTGTGTATGCCCGAAGGCTCGCTGCTGTCCTTCTCGGTGCCGTAGAGAGCGGTGTTGATACCTGTCAGGACCAGCTCCCTACAGCCGTCATCGACCAGTTTCTGAGCCTCACGGACTATATCTTCAAGAGGTCTTGAGCGCACGGGGCCTCTGGCGTAGGGTATCACGCAGTAGGAGCAGTAGCGGTTGCAGCCCTCCTCCACCTTTATCATTGCCCTGGTCCTGGATTCCAGGGCCGAGCAGCTTTGGTGGACCCTGTAGACGGTATCGGTCGCCCTGGGCTCGGTGACAGTGCATATCTTTGTCCTGTCCCCCTCAAGGAAAGCCTCGGCGAGCTCTATGGCCCTCAGCTTATCCTGGGCTCCCAGCACTATGTCCACCTCTTCGATGGCTTTGACCTCTTCGGGATTGGTCTGGGAATAACAGCCGCAGAGTACGACGCAGGCCTTGGGGTTCTGCCTTTTCATGCGCCTTAAGTACTGGCGCGATTTTCTGTCAGCCAGCCGGGTGACCGAGCAGCTGTTTATGACATAGGCGTCGGCGGCGCTTTCTTCGGGCACGACCTGCCAGCCCCTGTCTTTGAACATATCGGCCATAAGCTGGGACTCGTATTGATTTACTTTGCAGCCGAGGGTGTAAAACGCGACTTTCTTCAT
>JAFRWQ010000144.1 GCA_017437925.1 Bacillota bacterium | reverse complement strand
TGTTCTCAAGGTAGGCGCTGACGAAGTGGGTCCTGATGCCGGCGGCGTTGAGCTTCTCGAAATAGTAAATGGACATGCGCAGGTTTACGTCGCCCACGCCCTCGATGGTGAGGCCCACCTGGTTCATGCCGGGATCGAAGACTCCGTCGGCTCCTGTGACGTCGTCCTTGAACTTGAGCAGATAGTGGCCATTATCCATGGCGTAGACGTTCTTGGTCTTTCCGGTGTAAACGAGTTCCATTGATGCTTCTCCTTTTCGTATTGCAGATGGTTATATATAAACTTGAATTAATTGATGACAGTTTGACAGGGGCTTAAAGCCTTTCCATTATGCCGGCGTCCTTTGCCAGCACCGCTTCCGCGTCGGCCTTTCTCTTGGCCTTGAGCTTTTCGGAAAGCTCTTCGTCTCCCAGGGCTATGATCTGGGCCGCCAGCAGAGCCGCGTTGCCTCCCCCGTTGACCGCGACGGTGGCCACGGGTATGCCTGTGGGCATCTGGACTGTGGCGAGAAGGGCATCGAGACCGTCCAGGTTGGACGAGCTGCAGGGTATGCCTATGACTGGAAGAGTGGTATTGGCCGCCAGGACTCCCGCAAGATGGGCCGCCATTCCGGCTGCCGCTATGATGACGCCGAAGCCTCTTTCTTCTGCGTTCAGGGCGAAATCCATAGCCTGGACCGGGGTCCTGTGGGCCGAATAGACGTGGACTTCGTAGGGAACGCCCAGGCCGTCAAGCATTTTGGTCGCTTTCTGGATGATGGGAAGATCGCTGTCGCTCCCCATGACTATCCCAACTTTTTTCATTAGATATCCTCCTTGGAAAACGCTTGCGCAAAGCAAAGCAAAACACTTTGCCATGCTACCACAGGCAGATCTATAATTCAATATATTTCGACCGCAAATAAGGCCTTGCAAATCGAGCGTTCGGTACATTGCGGACGATACCGCGGTTAGCTTTACCTATCGTTCGCATCACCTTCAAAGTCCTCAAAGCCTAAGCCTTGGACTCGCAGTAAAGGCAGCGGTAGACCTTGTTCTCCCTGTCGGTGAGTATGAAGATGTGCTTCAGCTCCTGCTCGGTGGAGGTAATGCAGCGGGGATTCCTGCACTTTATAACGTCGGTCAGGACCTCGGGCATCTCTATGGTCTTCTTCTCCACGACGGCTCCGTCTTTGATGAAGTTGACGGTGACGCCGGGGTCGACGTAGCCTATGACGTCCAGGTCAAGGTCCACGGCCCGGTCTATCTTGATGATGTCCTTTTTGAGGCCTCTCCTGCCCACGGCATTCTTTATGATGGCGACCGAGCAGTCCAGCTTTTCAAGGCCCAAAAGCTCGTAGAGCCTCATGCCCTGCCCCGCCGTGATGTGGTCTATTACCACGCCGTTCTGAATGGGATCTATGTTCATATGGTTCCCGCCTCCTTGAGAAGCTTTATGATGAGGGCTTCGCGCATGAACTTTCCGTTCAGGACCTGCTTGAAGTAGCAGGCTCTGGGGTCGTCGTCCACAGCGACGCTGATCTCGTTGACCCTGGGCAGAGGATGGAGTATCGCCAGATCCTTTTTGGCGTTTGCCAGCTTGGCCGGAGTCAGTATGTAGCTATCCTTGAGCCTTAAGTACTCTTCTTCGCTGAAGAAGCGCTCCTTCTGGACCCTGGTCATGTAGAGTATGTCCAGGGCCGGCATGGCGGCTTCAAGGTCTTTCGTCTCTTCAAAGGGTATGCCCTTCTTTTCGAGCAGGTCCTTTTTAACGTAGTCGGGCAGCCTCAGTTCTTCGGGGGAGATGAGGACGAAGCGTATGCCCTCATAGCGCGACAGGGCGTTGATCAGGGAGTGGACGGTGCGGCCGAACTTGAGGTCTCCGCAGAGGCCCACGGTCATGTTTGAGAGCCTGCCCTTTTCGAGGTGGATGGTGAGAAGGTCGGCCAGGGTCTGGGTGGGATGGCAGTGGCCTCCGTCACCTGCGTTTATGACGGGGACTGTCGCGTTGTTTGCGGCGACCAGGGCGGCGCCTTCCTTGGGATGGCGCATGGCGATGATGTCGGCGTAGCAGCTGATGACCTTGGCGGTGTCGGCAACGCTCTCGCCTTTTGCGGCTGAAGAAGAAGCCGCGCTGGACATTGAGATGACGTTTCCTCCCAGCTCGTACATGGCGGCTTCAAAGCTCATGCGGGTCCTTGTGGAGGGTTCAAAGAAGAGGGTCGCCAGCTTCTTTCCATGACAGATCTCGGCATACTTTTGGGGATCAGCCATAATATCCTTGGCGCAGGCGATGAGCCCGTCCAGCTCTTCGGTCGAAAGATCGACTATGTCTATGACGCTTCTCTTCATGGCTTAGGCCTTCTTCGCTATCCAGCTCTCGTCTGAAGGATTATCCCTGAAGGCGATGAGTCTTTTTATGTCTTCGGGCTTGATGTAGCCCTGCTCGGCGGCAACTTCGGCGATGCAGTCGAAATTGGTGAGGGAGCGATTCTCCACCTTTGCTTCCTCCAGCCTTACCAGGCCCTTCTTCATGCCGTAGGTGAAGATGGAGACGATGCCCAGGACTTCGGCCCCGGCCTCTCTTAATACGTTGACCACCTCGATGCAGCTGCCCGCGGTAGAGATCAGGTCTTCGACCACGACCACCTTCTGGCCCGGTTCCAGCCTGCCCTCGATCTGGTTCTGCCTGCCGTGGTCCTTGGCCCCGGACCTGACATAGCCCATGGGAAGCCCCATGATGTGGCCGCAGATGGCGGCGTGGGCGATGCCCGCGGTGGAGGTGCCCATGAGGACCTCGGCCTCGGGATAATGCTCCTTTATGAGGCTTACAAGGCCGTTCTCCACGTCGTTCCTCACTTCGGGTGCGGTCAGTGTCAGCCTGTTGTCGCAGTAGACCGGGCTCTTGATGCCGCTGGCCCAGATGAACGGCTGCTCGGGGCGGAAGAATACCGCCTTGATCTTAAGAAGATCCGATGCGATGAGTTTGCTCAGTTCCATGATGATCCTTTCTTTTGTCTGAAGTCGATCGTTTTCCTTTATATATCTTACCGCAGTTCGCCATCAAGGTGAAGCGGGGCTTTGTTTCTCTTTAGTCCACAAACTCCCTGACGCAGCGCTCGTAGGCGGCGACGGGGTCGGCAGCGGCGGTGATGGGTCGGCCCACCACTATGTAGTCGGAGCCTATGGCCTTGGCGTCGGCAGGGGTCATGACCCTCTTCTGATCGCCCCTGTCCCCGTCGGCAAAGCGTATGCCCGGAGTCACGGTGAGGAAGGTCTTGCCGCAGGTCTCGTGGACCTTCTGAGCTTCAAGGGGCGAGCAGACCACTCCGTCGAGGCCGGCTTCGGCAGCGGTCTTGGCGTAGTGCATGACCACCTGATCGATGGGCTCATGTATCAGCAGGTCCTTTTCCATGGCCTGCTGGTCGGTTGAGGTCAGCTGGGTCACTGCGATGAGGAGAGGCCTGGTGCCGTCGGGCCTGGTCAGGCCTTCGAGGGCTGCCTGCATCATTGCGGTGGTTCCCGCGGCGTGGACGTTGCAGATATCGACGTCGAGCCTGCTTAAGACCGCCATGGCCTTCTTTACGGTGTTGGGAATGTCGTGGAGCTTAAGATCCAGGAAGATCTTATGCCCTCTCGCCTTGATCTCCCGAACTATTGAGGGGCCTTCGGCGTAGTAGAGCTCCATGCCTATCTTTACGAAGGGCTTTCTGCCGGTGAATTTGTCGAGAAAAGCGAAGGTCGCTTCGGCGCTGGCGAAATCGCAGGCCACTATTACGTCTTTACCCATCTATCTTATACCTCCTATGATGTCCTTAAGGTTCTCTATCCTGTACTTATCCATTACCGCCGGCAGATCTTCAATTATGGTCTTGCAGACGCAGGGATCGACCAGGTTTGCGGCCCCGACTTCGACGGCGGTCGCTCCTGCCAGCATCATCTCTATGACGTCCTCGGCCCTTGAAACTCCGCCTATCCCGATCACCGGGACCTTTACGGTCTTCGCGACCTGGTAGACCATTCTCAGGGCCACGGGGAAGACCGCGGGACCCGAGAAGCCGCCCATGACGTTGGCTATGACGGGCTTTTTCGTCTTAAGGTCTATGCGCATGCCCAGCAGGGTGTTTATGAGGCTGATGCCG
>JAFRWQ010000143.1 GCA_017437925.1 Bacillota bacterium | reverse complement strand
CTCCCTGTCGGAGTAGGTGTATCTTATATCGTTCCCGCACTTTACCCTGAAGAGGGGCGGCTGGGCCGCGTACACGTAGCCTCCCTCGATCAGGGGCCTCATGTAGCGGAAGAAGAGGGTCAGCATCAGGGTCCTGATGTGGGCTCCGTCCACGACGGCATCGCTCATGATGAAGATCTTGTGGTAGCGCAGCTTTTCTATGTTGAATTCGGCCCCTATTCCGCAGCCGAAGGCGGTGATCATGTCCCTGATGGTGTCGGAAGCGAGCATCCTCTCTTCCCTCACCTTTTCGACGTTGAGGATCTTGCCCCTTAAGGGGAGTATGGCCTGGGTCCTCCTGTCGCGGCCGTCTTTGGCGGAGCCTCCCGCCGAGTCTCCCTCGACTATGAAGATCTCGGAAAGGGAGGGATCCCTTTCGCTGCAGTCGGCCAGCTTACCGGGAAGGGACGAGCTCTCGAGGACGCTCTTTCTTCTGGTGAGGTCCCTCGCCTTTCTTGCTGCTTCCCTAGCCCTTGCTGCCCTGGTGCACTTTTCGAGTATTATCCTGGCCTGGGAGGGGTGCTCCTGAAGGTAGGCGGTCACGTTGTCGTAGGTGCAGCCGTCCACGAAGCTCCTCATGTCGGCGTTGCCCAGCTTGGTCTTGGTCTGGCCCTCGAACTGGGGCTCCTGCAGCTTCACCGAAATAATTGCGGTGAGGCCTTCCCTGATATCGTCGCCGGTCAGGGCCTCGTCCTTCTCCTTAAGAAGCTTGGAATTCCTGCCGTAATCGTTGATCGCCCTGGTGAGGGCCGCCTTAAAGCCCATCAGGTGGGAGCCGCCTTCGACGGTGTTGATGTTGTTGGCGTAGGAGAGGGTGGTCTCGGTGTAGCTGTCGGTCCACTGCATGGCGATCTCGCACTCGCTGACCACGGTGATGGTCTCCCTCACCGACTTTCTCACTTCTTTTCCGCTCTCGTCGGTCTCGGTCGTCTCCCTTTCCACCTCTTTAAGGCTCTCGCGGCTTCCCTCAAAGTAGATTATGTCGGGGTGTATGGGAGTCTTGTTGGCGTTCTGGTAGTCCACGTACTCCCTGATGCCGCCGTCGTAGTGGTAGAGCTCCTTCTTCTGCTGCCCTTCCCTCTCGTCGGAAAGGCTGATGGAAAGTCCCTTGTTTAAGAAGGCCATCTCCCTCATCCTCTGGGAGAGCACCTCGAAGCTGAAGACGGTGTCGTCGAAGATCTCGGGATCCGGGGTGAAGATGACCCTGGTTCCGGTCCTGTCCCCGCATTTTCCGATGATGGTAACGTCCGAGGTGATCTTTCCCCTGCTGTAGGTCTGGCTGTAGATGTTGCCGTCCCTCATGGAATCGACCCTCATGTAGACCGAAAGGGCGTTGACGACGGAAGCTCCGACGCCGTGAAGGCCTCCCGATACCTTGTATCCTCCCTGTCCGAACTTGCCTCCGGCGTGAAGAACTGTCATAATGACTTCGAGGGCGGGCCTGTGGACCTTGGGATGATCGTCCACCGGCATGCCGCGGCCGTCGTCCAGTACCTCGGCCGAGCCGTCGGCCTTAAGAGTTACGTCGATATTTTTGCAGTAACCTGCGAGGGCCTCGTCCACCGAGTTGTCCACTATCTCGTAGACCAGGTGGTGAAGCCCGCGGGAGCTGGTCGTTCCTATATACATTCCGGGCCTTACCCTTACGGGTTCAAGGCCTTCGAGCACTTCTATCTGCTCCGCGTTGTACTTTGCGGGCTGCTCGAAGGGCTGGGAAAGGGCTTCGGTCCTGTTTTCTTCTGATGACATGATTCCTCCGTTAACGCATTTATCGCGCTATTTTCATAACTAATGAATTATAGCAAACTTTGTCAAAAACATCAAGTTAATGTCGCAAAAGCTTCGCCGAACGGCGGATTTTTGCCGAAAAAAATCTCGCCCCGTGATGTATGCGGCAAAGCCGGGAATACACAATATCTATGGACTGTTAAAACTGTGGAGGGAGTTTTCCACAAGGCGTTGGAAAACTCCGCCGGGCTTTGATTTTTCGTATTTTCAAAACCGTCTTCCTGTGGAAAACTTTTTTTGCTATACTTTTATTGCCTTCAGGATATGGTGTCTGAGTCCCCGTTTCGGCAGGCTTTTTTCTTGCGGAAACCGGCCGCGGACGGCACTTTAATATCCTTAAGCGGTATAATAAACGTACCGTTTAATAAGACGGCGGAACGAACTATCCGGACGCCCGAGATCTCCCCTTTCCCCCAAAAGGCCGTCCGATAAATATATACGGAAAGATATCGCTCAGATGACTAAAACAGAACTTACCTCAAAGTGGGGCCAGGTGCTCGACATACTGACCCAGAGCATGGAAAGGCTCAAGGTCGACAATTACTTCAGGCCTCTTTCCCCCGTCAGGATCAACGAAAAGGACGGGACTATACTTCTCCATACCATAGTGGGCAATTCCAGCTTTTATCAGAACATGATAAGCAGGAACAGGGACGCACTTTCTTCCGCCGTGGTCCGGGTATTCGGAAAGGACTACCGCTTCAGCGTGACCGACAAGATCCCCGTGGACGAAGAGACCGCGGAGACTGACAATCTGGATCCCAAGTACACCTTTGACACCTTCGTCGCGGGAAACAACAGCAGGCTGGCTTACGCCGCCTCCCTCGCCGTCGCTGAAGGCTACGACAAGAAGTACAACCCTCTCTTTTTATACGGTTCCTCCGGTCTGGGCAAGACCCATCTCATGCACGCCATAGGCCACTACGTAAAGCAGAACAGGCCTAAGAAAAAGGTGCTCTACGTTTCTTCCGAGACCTTTACCAACGAGCTTATCCTTGCGATCCAGAACAAGAGCCAGCAGGAATTCAAGAAAAAGTACAGGAACGTCGACTATCTCCTCTTTGACGACGTCCAGTTCATCGCGGGTAAAAAATCCACCGAAGACGAGCTCTTCGCGACCTTCGACGCCCTTTACGCAGCCAACAAGCAGATAGTCTTTACCAGCGACAAGCCCCCAAGAGAACTGGGAGATATCCCCGAAAGGCTCATCTCCCGCTTTTCATGGGGCATAATCGCCGACATACAGACCCCCGACTACGAGACCAGGATGGCCATACTTAAAAACAAGGCCATTCTGGAAGACCTCGACATAAGCGACCCCGAGCTCACCGCTTCCCTTGAGATGATAGCCCAGAGCATCCAGTCGAATATAAGGGAGCTTGAGAGCGCCTTTACCAGAGTCCTTACCTTCTCCACCCTGACCGAGCAGCCCATAACCAAGGACTTCGTAAGGACCGTTCTTTCCGAAGTCTACGATACCAGGAGCAGCGAGATAACTCCCGATATCATAAAGAAATGCGTCGCCGATTACTTCGGAGTAAAGGTAAGCGACATAGAAGGAGAATCCCACGCGAGGAACGTCGCCTATCCCAGGCAGATCGCCATTTATCTCGTAAGGGATCTCACCAATTACTCCTTCCCGAAGATGGGAGAGATATTCGGAGGAAGGGATCACTCCACCGTTCTTTACAGCTACAAGAAGATAGAAAAGGAAATAAAGAAGGTCCCGGAGCTTCAGAAGACCGTTGAAAACATCAAAAGACTGCTGTAGTTTTCAACAGGATGTTTAAAAACATACAGAGTTTTCAACAGGTTTTTAAAAGCCGATAAAACTTGAAATTTCAAGCATTAACAGGGTTTTCAACATTTCCACAGCCCCTTCTTCTTCAACAACTTCAATAAATACAAATATAGGAGGACCGACATGAGATTCACCTGCTCTCAGATGGCGCTTAACAAAGCTATAAACACAGTGACCAAGGCCGTTTCGGTAAGGACCACCATCCCCATCCTTAAAGGAATTCTTCTTGAACTCAACGACGGAGTATTAAAGCTTACCAGTTCAAACCTTGATTTCACCATAGAGACCAGGATAGAAGTCCAGGACAGCGAAAACGGAAGCCTCGTCGTCGACGCAAGGCTCTTCTCAGAGATCGTGAGAAGACTTCCCAACGCCATGGTGAGCTTAAGCAGCGACATCTCCGGAAACCTCCGCATGAGCTGCCTGGGATCCGACTTCAACTTCATATGCTTCTCGGCCGAAGAATATCCCATCACCGGCGGAGTGGACGAAGTAAGAAAGTTCAAGGTCAACAACGGAAAGTTCTGCGAGCTCGTTAAAAAGACCAGCTTTGCCGCAAGCATAGACGAGAAAAAGGGAATACTCACCGGTTCTCTCATCAGCTGCGAAAACGGAAAGCTTGAAATGTGCGCCCTCGACGGCTTCAGAATGTCGATAGCGAATTTCGAGACCGAAAACACCCTTCCCGACGGAAAAGTGGTACTTCCCGCCAGGATGCTTTCCGATATGGCAAAGCTTCTTTCAGAGACCGATCCCGAAGAAGAGATAGAGATAGCGATCGATGAGAAAAAGCTTCAGATAAGAACTGAAGACACCCTCATGACCGCAAGGCTTTTAGTGGGCGATTTCATTAATTACAGGGATATACTTCCCAAAGAGCATAAGACAAGGGTCATCATTTCAAGGGAAGAGCTTCAGGGAAGCCTCGAAAGAGCCTCTCTCTTCTCAAGAGAAGGTCAGAACAATCTTATCAAATTTTCTATCAGCGAGGGAATGCTTGAGATAAGCTCCAGAAGCGAAGAAGGGCAGGTCAGCGAAAAGATACTCTGCGAGACCGAAGGAAACGCACTTAATATAGGCTTCAACTCCAAGTACATCATTGAAGTTCTGAAGGCGTTAAGCGATGAAGAGGTCATGTTCGATCTGATAGACAGCGTTTCCTGCTGCCTCATCAAGCCTTTGGAAGGCGATTCCTACACCTTCTTCATACTTCCGGTCAGAATAGTAGCCGCCTGATGTATTTTAAGAGCCTTGAGCTTGAAAATTTCAGAAATTACAGCCGTCAAAGCCTTGAATTCGACGAAAAGCTGAACATTTTTCTGGGAATCAACGCCCAGGGGAAGACCAACCTTTTGGAAGGCCTTTTTGTCATGGGTCTGGGAAAATCCTTCAGGACCAACAACGACAAAGAGATGATAGCCTTCGGTTCCGATATAGCGAAAGCAAAGTCCGTCGTCATCGACGATGAAAGAGAGACCGAGATAGAGCTGATCTACGCTAGGGAAGGCAAGATCATCAAGGTGGACGGAATCAAACTCGAACGCAGCATAGACCTTCTTGAGAACGTCTATGTTGTTATTTTTTCGCCCGACGACCTTAAGATCATAAAGGAAGGTCCCGACAACAGAAGAAGGTTCATGGACAGGGAGCTCTGCCAGATAAAGCCTGTGTATTACTGCGATCTCGGAAGCTACAAGAAGGTCTTGAAGCAAAGAAACATGCTCTTGAGGCAGAATTCCCAGGACAGGGCCCTGTTTGAAGTCTTCGACGAGGCGCTTTCGGACTACGGTATAAGGCTGGTAGACGAAAGGGAGCGCTTCACCGAAAAGCTTCAGATCATAAGCGGAAGGATACATAAGGATATTTCCGGAGGAAAAGAGGAGCTTAAATTAAGCTATGAGACCGCTCTTTCCTCAAAAGGCCTTTCAAGGGAAGAAAGAAAAGAGGATTATCTTTTAAAGCTCAGAAAAAGCTTTGATTCCGACATCTTTAAAGGTCATACCGGTTTCGGTCCCCACAAGGACGACCTTAAGATAGAGGTCAACGGGGTAGATATAAGAATGTACGGGTCCCAGGGCCAGCAGAGGACAGCGGCTTTATCGATGAAGCTGGCGGAGATCGAGCTCATAAAGAGCGAGACTAAAAAAAACGCCGTACTGCTGCTCGACGACGTGCTTTCAGAGCTCGATCAGGACAGGCAGCGCTTTCTCATAGAAGCGATGAGCGACGTCCAGGTGTTCCTTACGACCACCGACATAGACGAAAAGCTCATGAGCATGCTCCCGAAGGGCAAAAGCTTTTATGTGAAAGAAGGAAATGTGTTGACATAAAAATATCTTAACTATATAATCTTTAGGCGAATGTCTCGCCTAAGGCGGGTATTTTGGTGTTGCGAATAAGTATGGAAGGGAGGACAAAGCTATGAAAATGACCTATCAGCCCAAGAAGGGTCAGAGAGCCAAGGAACACGGTTTCCGCAAGAGAATGGCGACCAAGGGCGGAAGAAACGTACTCAAGAGAAGAAGAGCAAGAGGCAGAAAGTCTCTCACCGCGTAAGAAGCGGATGGACCGCTGCGAAGTATGAAGGATGACAGCACACTGAGAAAAACTGAAGATTTCAACGCTTTATATAAAAAAGGCAAGTCTTCGGGCAGCAAATACGTCGTCGTTTTATACAAAAGCAACGATACCGGCCTTACCAGAACGGCGTTCATTGCCAGTAAAAAGGTAGGGAACAGCGTCAGGCGCAACCGCGCGAGACGCCTTATGAAGGAAGCCTTAAGGCTTTCCGGGATAGTCCTTCCGAAGGGCTGCGATATTCTCTTTATAGCCAGAAGCGGAATAGCGGATGTGAAATGTGCGGATGTGCAAAGATCAATCGAGGCCGCACTCAAAAGGACCGGTCTGACCGGGTAATGCCATGAAATATATATTGATATTTTTTATAAATATATATCAGAAATGCATTTCTCCGCTCTTTCCCAAAACCTGCAGGTTCTATCCGACCTGCTCGGCCTACTGCAAAGAGGCCATCATGAAATACGGCGCCGTAAAGGGCGGAATTCTGGGCATCAAGAGGATACTGCGCTGCCATCCGGGCAATCCCGGGGGATACGATCCGGTCCCTTAAACAACGAGGATCAATAGATACTTAGGAGGAAAACGGATGAAACTGCTTTCGACGGCCATAGGGACCCTGCTTTCCGGGATCTACGGGATAGTCGACAACTACGGCCTGTCAATCATTATCCTTACTCTTCTTGTAAGGCTTTGCATGCTTCCCCTTTACGCGAAGCAGATCAAAGAGACCGCCAAGATGAGCGAGATACAGCCGAAGATGAAGGAGATACAGACCCGCTACGCGGCGGATCCGGCCACCAGAGACCAGAAGATTTCTGAGCTGTACAAGGAGAACAACGTGAATCCCGCTTCCGGCTGCCTTCCCCTTTTGATCCAGATGCCTTTCATCTTTGGTCTTTTCGCTCTGCTCAGGAACCCTCTCACCTACATGACCCAGGATTCCATGATCATGGCAGTGCACGAAGCTTTCCTCTGGGTACCTGACCTTTGCCAGCCCGACGCCTGGATACTTCCAATTATCGCGGGTATAAGCACCTACTTCACTTTCTCTGCCACCAACCAGGCTTCCAACGGGGACGCCATGGGCATGAACAACGCGATGAAGTACTTTTACCCAGTGATGATATTCCTTCTCGGAAGGAGCTTTCCCGCAGGACTCGCCCTCTACTGGGCGGTGGGAAATATCTTCACCATAGGACAGACCCTGCTCCTGAATAAGAAGAGACAGCAGGAAAAATTCAAGGCTGAGGCGGAAAAAGAGGCAAAGAAAATATTCGAGAACGATCTTAAGCAGAAAAATCAGGAATAGGCAACTCGGAGGCTGCTGATGAAATTTTCAGAAAAGTGGGGAGACAGCATCGACTCTGCGGTCGAGCTGGCTCTCATGGATCTTAATTTGACCAGAGATCAGGTAAAGATCACCGTTCTTGAGGAGCCGAGCAGAGGATTTTTAGGGATAATAGGAAACAAGCTGGCCAAGGTCAGAGTTGAGGAGATAGTCCCCGAAAAGAAGCCTGCGGCTAAGGCCCAGGAGACCGAGGTAAAGGCCGAGAAGAAGGAAAAGGCCATGACCGAAGCTCCCAAGCCCCAGAAGACCTCAAAGATTGAAAAGCAGATCAGCCACGAAGGCAACAGTGAGATACTCATAGAGCTTACCGGACAGGACGAGGACGAAAAGCCCGCTCCCCTGCCCAAGAAGCCCTCAAACAAGAAGCAGGGAAAGAAGCAGGGAAGAAGATCGGAAAGAAGCGATAAGGACGCGGCGGAAGCCGCCAGAAGGGCCGAGGCCGAATACGAGGAAGCCGGCCTTCTCAGCGAAAGACCCGACAATCTGGTTCCCGACGAGAACCATCCGGTCAACGAATTCTTAAAGAACCTGTTCAAGGAGATGGGTCTTGACGTGAGCGTCAAGGTCTACAGCTCGGAAGACTGCGTATACGCCGAGGTAGAAGGCCCCGACTGCGGGACCGTCATAGGAAAGAGGGGACAGACCCTCGACTCGGTACAGTACCTCACCAGCCTTGTGGTGAACAAGGATCAGAACAAGTACATCCGCACCATCATCGATGCGGAGGGATACAGGCGCAAGAGGGAGATGACCCTTGAGAAGCTGGCCTCAAGGCTGGCCGAAAAGGCGGTCAGGACAGGCAGGAGCGTAAGGCTCGAGCCCATGAATCCCTACGAAAGAAAGGTCATCCACTCGGTGCTGCAGAATTACGGCGGTGTGACCACCAGAAGCGAAGGCGAAGAGCCCTACAGAAGGGTCATAATCGAGCCGGTAAAATAGCGTGAGCGAGTAAAGGCTGTCCTTTGGGGCAGCCTTTGTTTTTAAGGAAAACATGATTTTCGACACCACCATAGCGGCCATATCGACGGCGTACGGGGAAAGCGGCATAGGGATCATAAGACTCTCTGGGCCCCAAAGCCTTGAAATTCTAAGGAAGATCTTCTGTCCGGGAAGGAAAGTCTCAAGAAAAGCTCCGGGCGGCTTTGAATTTAAGCCCCGCTGTATGCACTACGGGCACATAGTTGATCCCGAAAGCCTTAAGGTGCTGGACGAGGTCCTCTGCGTATACATGAAAGCTCCAAACAGCTACACCGGGGAGGACTGCTGCGAGATCCAGTGCCACGGGGGCATGATGCCCTTGAGGGAGATACTGTCCCTCTGCTTCCTTATGGGGGCGGAGCCTGCCGAAAGGGGCGAGTTCACCAAGAGGGCCTTCATAAACGGAAGGCTTGACCTCGCACAGGCCGAGGCGGTGATGGACCTCATAAGCGCGTCCGGCGATAAGGGCTACGAGAGCGCCGTGAGCCAGGTCATGGGAAGCCTTTCCGAAAGGGTAAGGGCCTTAAGGAGCCATCTTCTTGACATTCTGGTAGAGACCGCGGTCAATATGGACTATCCCGACGAGGACATAGAGCAGCAGACCCTTGAAAAACTGGCAGAAAAGACTCGTCCCGTACTTAAGGAACTTGAAGAACTGCTTTCAGGGGCAAGGGAGGGCCGCATTATCAGGGAAGGCCTGAGCCTTGCCATAGTTGGAAGGCCCAACGTGGGAAAATCCTCCCTGATGAACGCCCTTCTTAAGGCCGACAGGAGCATAGTCACAGATATTCCCGGCACCACCAGGGATACTGTCGAAGAGAGCGCCATGATCAGAGGGATAAGCGTCAGGCTCACCGATACGGCGGGCATAAGGGAGTCTTCCGATGCGGTGGAAAAGCTGGGCATAGAAAGGAGCAGGGCTGCCCTGGAGAGAGCGGACCTGGTCATAATGGTCTTCGACGGGTCGGAAGAGCTTAAGGATGAAGACAGGAAGCTTATGAAGCTTCTTCCCGCGAAAAGGACCGTCGCCGTCGTTAACAAGTGCGATCTTCCCCAAAGGCTTGACAGGGCGGAGACCCTTGAAAATTTAAGGTCTTTGGGCATTGCAGAAGGCAGCGGTAAAGGCCTTATATCCTGCTGCGCAAAGGACGGAAGAGGGCTTCATGAGCTTTCGGACGCAATAGAAAGCTTCGTATACGGAGGCCTTAAGAGGAAAGAGGATCCCCTCCTTACCAACATCAGGCACATCGAGCTTGTGAAAAAGGCAAAGGAGAGCCTCATCTCGGCCCTTGAGATGACGGAAAGGGGCGAAGCCCTGGACCTCATCGAGATAGATTTAAGGGAAGCCTTTGAGCTTCTCGGGGAGATCACGGGGGACAGCGCCTCCGACGAGATCATAAACACTGTCTTTGAGAGGTTCTGCCTCGGAAAGTAGATGGAGATAAAAAAGCTGGGAAAATACGACGTTGTCGTCATAGGAGCGGGGCACGCGGGCTGCGAGGCGGCCCTTGCCTGCGCCAGAATGGGGAAAAAGACCCTCATACTCTCCATCAATCTGGAGGCCATAGCCAACATGTTCTGCAACCCGGCCATAGGAGGCACGGGCAAGGGCCAGCTGGTGAGGGAGATAGACGCCCTAGGAGGGCAGATGGGGCTTGCGATCGATAAAAGCTTCATCCAGAGCAGGATGCTCAACACCTCAAAGGGTCCTGCGGTGCAGTCCTTAAGGGCCCAGGCCGACAAGAGGCGCTACCACGAGGTGATGAAGAAGGCCCTTGAAGACCAGGAAAATCTGCTCTTAAAGCAGGGCGAAGCCGTCAACATCGACTTTGACGAAGAGGACAGGGTCAGGGGCGTGGTCTTAAGGACCGGGGCTTACTACGAGGCTTCCGCGGTAGTGCTCGCCACGGGCACGTTCCTTGGAGGCAGGGTCTTCATAGGGGACAGCGCTTATGACAGCGGTCCTTCGGGGCTTTCCCCCTCGGTCATCCTTGCGGAAAACCTCAGGAAAAAGGGCCTTGCCATGAGGCGCTTTAAGACCGGGACTCCCGCGAGGGTATTGGCCCAGGACATTGATTTTTCAAGGATGCAGGTGCAGAAGGGCGACGAGAGGATTACTCCCTTTTCCTTCATGACTGACGACGCGGGGGAGAACCTTAAGGATTGCTATCTCACCTATACCAACGAAGAGACCCACAGGATAATCACCGAGAACATGCACCGCTCGGCCATGTTCTCAGGCCAGATCGAAGGGGTCGGGCCCAGGTACTGCCCCTCGATAGAGGACAAGATCCACCGCTTCCCCGAAAGGGAGAGGCACCAGGTCTTCGTTGAGCCTGAGGGCCTTACGACCGACGAGATGTACCTTCAGGGCATGTCGTCGAGCCTTCCCGAGGACGTCCAGGAAGCCTTCTACAGGACCATAGCGGGTCTTGAAAACATAAGGATAGTGAGGAGCGCCTACGCCATAGAGTACGACTGCATAGACCCCACGGAGCTTAAGCTGAGCCTTGAGCACAGAAAGCTGCACGGCCTCTTCTGCGCGGGCCAGTTCAACGGAAGCTCAGGCTACGAGGAGGCGGCCTGCCAGGGCCTGATGGCCGGTATCAACGCCTGCCTCTGGCTGGACGGCAGGGAGCCCTTCGTATTGGACAGATCGGAAGCCTACATAGGGGTCCTCATAGACGACCTGGTCACCAAGGGGACCAACGAACCCTACCGCATGATGACCTCAAGGGCAGAATACCGGCTGATACTGCGCCAGGACAACGCCGACAGCAGGCTCACCGAAAAGGGAAGGGCTTTGGGGCTTGTGACAGACGAGCGCTGGGAGAGATTCAAGCTCTCCGAAAAGCAGACGGCGGAAGAGCTCGAAAGGCTTGAAAACACCAGCTTTGCGCCCTCCGAGATCAATCCCCTGCTTGAAGCTTTGGGGTCTTCCCCCGTGGACAACAGGGTGAGCCTCGCCGAGCTTTTGAGAAGGCCCGAGATAAGCTACGAGGCCCTCGCGCCGGTGGATAAGGAAAGGCCGGTACTGGCTTCCCACGTCGCGGTCAAGGCTGAGGTTCAGGTAAAATACGCGGGCTACATAGATAAGCAGCTGGCCCAGATCGAAAGGTTCAAGAGGCTCGAAAACTACCGGGTCCCCGAGGATCTGGACTATTCCGCCATCGACGGCCTGAGGCTTGAAGCGAAGGAAAAGCTTATGAAGCATCGCCCCGGGTCCTTGGGGCAGGCCTCTAGGATATCGGGGGTCTCGCCCGCGGATATAAACGTGCTGCTGGTCTGCCTGGAAAGACAGAGGAGGCTTAAACATTGAAAATTCAGGATCTTTTCGGGTTCGGCCTTCCCGTTGACGAAGAAAAGGCCGAAAAGCTTGAAGCCCTCTGCGATATAATTTTAGAGTGGAACGAAAATATAAACGTCACTGCCATAAGGGACAGGGAAGAATTTATTGACAAAAATGTTATAGATTCCCTTCTGCTCGGCGGCCTTCCCGAATTCGCGGAAGCAGGCAGGATACTTGACATGGGGACGGGAGGGGGCTTTCCCGGCCTTCCGCTGGCTGTCGTTTTTCCCGAAAAAGACTTCGTCCTGGTTGACGCCGTGGGGAAAAAGCTCAAGGTGGTCTCCGACGCCGCGCAAAGGCTCGGCCTTTCCAACGTGGAGGTGATCCACGCGAGAGCCGAGGACCTGGGAAAGGACAAGGGTTTCAGGGAGAGCTTTCCCATGGTGACCTCAAGGGCAGTCGCCAACATGTCCACCCTCTCCGAGTACTGCCTTCCCTTCGTATCTGTCGGAGGGGTCTTCGCCGCTTATAAGACCGAGGACTCGATCGAAGAGATAGAGGCTGCCCAAAAGGCGGTAAAGATATTGGGCGGACGTATCGAAAGGCTGGTCCCGGACGGAATGCCCGGCAGCGGCCATCTCTTCGCCCTGGTAAGAAAGACTGAAGAGACTCCGTCAAAGTATCCCAGAAAAGCCGGGACCCCGTCGAAGGAACCTCTGTGAAGCCTTGAAATTTCAAGCTTTAACGGCTCCGGTTCCACGTGAAACATTTGCTTTAGAGGTAGCGATATGAAGAAGATAAAAAAGAAAAGAGTCAAGGAGACCATGGCCATAGAGATCTCGAGAAAGACGGTGGTGCTGCTCCACTTCTTCAAGTTTCTCAGCATAGCCATGATCATAGGGGGGCTCTGCGTTCCCGCCAGGCTCTCCGGGCTGGCGCTCGCCCTCATAGCAGGCGGCGTACTGATGACCTGCATCAGCAGCTTCTGCAGGGACTACTATTACCGCTGCCCCAACTGCGGGGAGAACCTCTTCAAGAAGCAGCCCTTTAAGAACAGGATAATGGGAAAGCCTCTTGAAAACTGCCCCAAGTGCCACTGGCACACCAACGTTATCATAAAGTAGCGGAGTCCGGTCCCGAAGGGGGCCGGGCGGAAAGAGAGAGCGCATGAAACTCATAAGCTATGAAATGAACGGTAAAGAGGCTGTCGGGATAATGACGGGAGGAACGAGCTTCGTTCCCGTAAAGTCATTGGGCCTTCCTTACGACGACATGAACAGCCTCATTGCAGGGCTTACGGGAGATGAAAAAAAGCTTCTCTCAAGAGCTCCCGAAAGCAACGGAGCTCTTGATATTTCAAGGATAAAGCTCCTTGCTCCGATACCGCGGCCTCTTCAGGACGTGATATGCCTGGGGCTTAATTACACGGAGCACGCCAAGGAAGCCGGCGCGTATTCCGAGATGTTTTCGGGCGGAAAGGAAAAGGCTATATACTTTTCCAAGAGAGTAAACAGGGCCGCCGCCCACGGGGAAAAGGTCTCATGCCACAGGGAAGTGACCGCGAAAGTCGATTACGAGTCGGAGCTTGCCGTGATACTGGGTAAGGACGCTTATCAGGTCCCTCCCGAAAAGGTAAGGGAATACGTTTTCGGCTACACCGTGCTCAACGACATGACAGCAAGAGATCTTCAGAACGCCCACAAGCAGTGGTACTTCGGAAAGAGCCTGGACGGCTTTACTCCCATGGGACCCTGCATACTGACCGCGGATGAGACCGATTATCCGCCCTGCCTTGCCATAGGTTCCACCGTAAACGGCCAGCTGAGGCAGAACGGCAATACAAAAGACATGATACACGGCATAGACGAGGTGGTGAGCGAGCTCTCCATGGGAATGACCCTGAAAGCCGGCACCATCATCGCGACCGGCACCCCCAAGGGGGTCGCCATGGGAATGGGCGAGGACCATTTCTTAAACGAGGGCGACGTGGTCTGCTGCTTTATAGAAAAGATAGGAGAGCTCAGCATAACGCTTTGCTGACGGCAGGTTCCTGAGTTCTGAGGGCGCTGCCGTAGTGTCGGGATCGGAATACCTGTTATGCCGAAGCCCAAACGTCTGCGGGTCCTGCAAAATGCCGGGATGAAACGGGAGATCTGTCCGGGGCGGGCCCTAAAGGTTTGCCGCCCCCGTAAAATATCCGGATGAAATGAACCGCGGGCGGAGCGCCCAAGCCCCGCTTGCCATGATAAAGCGAAGGTTTCAAAAGCCTTTATTTTTCAAGGCTTTAAGGGCAGCGCATGACCTCGGTTTCACGTGAAAACTCAAAAGGAGTATGGCTGAAATGAAGAAAAAAGGGCCGAAAGCGGTGAGGAGCACATGCGCGTTCATCGCTCTTGCGGGAGGCGCAGCGGGCCTCTTCGGCAGCATATACAGCTCTGACATTATGATGGCCATAGGCTGCGGGATAATGATCCTCTCGATCATCCTGCTTTACGCATTTTACCGCTGTCCCTACTGCGGCAAGTCCCTCATGAGAAGCCCGGGGCTTCACTACTGTCCCCACTGCGGAAAGAGCCTGGACGAGTACGGGCGAAGATAAAAGAGCAATGAAGCGGAAGGAGCGGGCCCGCTCCTTCCTTTTTATCGTATGCCTTATTTAAGCGGATCTTCCCCATGTGTAAAATCGCTGTGGAAAACACGCAGGATTTTCCACAGACGCTGTTCAAAACCGCGAAGGGCCGCAGGCGCTGACATCGTCTGAACCGTTGAAATTTCAAGGATCATAGCAGAAAGTATTTTCCACAGTTTCACGTGAAACTGTGGACATGTTTTTTCGGCGCGAAATGCGTGGAAATATGTTTTGCCATGGGTTATAATGCTTTTGCGGAAGAATCATCCCGCGAAACAAAATAACGCTTGATGCGTCCCGGGCCTTGAAAGATCGGGCCGGACGCGTAACGGCTTGGGGAGGGCCGGCAAGTATTATGGGAAAATCCATCGCGATATTCAATCAAAAGGGCGGAGTCGGGAAGACCACCACGAACATCAATCTGGCGGCCTGCCTGGCCATGAAGAACAAGAAGATACTGGTCCTGGACATAGATCCCCAGGGCAACACCACCAGCGGGCTGGGAGTGCAGAAAAAGAACCTGAAGCTCACCAGCTACGACCTCCTGATCGAGGAGGGGCTGGACCCCGATAACGTTATAATTTCAACGGCTACCAAGAATCTAGACCTCATACCGGCAAGCGTGGATCTGGCCGGCGCCGAGATAGAGCTGGTGCAACTGGAGGGCCGCGAAAAGAGGCTCAAGAAAGCCCTGGATAAGGTGAGGGACAGGTATGACTACATGTTCATCGACTGTCCGCCCTCGCTGGGCCTGCTCACCATCAACGCCCTCACTGCCGTCGACAGCGTCCTCATACCCATACAGTGCGAGTTCTACGCTCTTGAGGGCGTTAGCCAGCTCATCAGCACCGTGGACCTGGTCAAAAGACGCTTCAATCCGGCTCTGCGCATACAGGGAGTCATACTTTCCATGTTCGACGGCAGGACCAACCTTTCGATACAGGTCGTAGAGGAAGTCAAGCGCTTCTTCGGCGACAAGCTCTACAACACCGTTATACCCAGAAACGTCAGGCTCGCAGAGGCCCCCAGCTACGGGCTTCCCATCACGAGCTACGACCCCAGATCCAAGGGAGCCAAGGCTTACAAGGCTTTCGCGGAGGAATTCCTGGCAGGAGAGGAAAACAATGGCTAAACCGAAGACAGGAGGCCTGGGAAGAGGCCTCGATTACCTGTTCGGAGACTCGGTCTTCAACCCGGATCCGGCCAGCGTGATCAATCCCGAGCCCGAAAAGGCCGCGGTTCCGGCGGAAAAGGAGCCTGAAAGCGCAAAGACTGCCCCCGCCGGGGCGTCAAAGCCTTCCGAAAGGGTCGAATACATCAGGATCAGCGATATAAAGCCCAACGCGAGGCAGCCCAGAAAGCAGTTTGACGAGGAGAGCCTTGCGGAGCTTTCCCGCTCAATCGCGGACCACGGGGTGATACAGCCGGTGCTCTTAAGGCCCGCTCCCGTGGGCTTTGAGCTGGTGGCGGGCGAAAGGCGCTGGAGGGCCGCGAGGATGGCGGGTCTCAAGGAGATCCCGGCCATAGTGAGAGACCTTGACGACAGGCAGAACGCTTTTTACGCCCTAATCGAGAACATGCAGAGGGAAGACCTCAACGCTGTCGAAGAGGCGGAAGGCCTTCAGCTGATGATGGACGAGTTCGGGCTCAGCCAGCACGAGACCGCGGAAGCCCTTGGAAAATCAAGGCCTTACGTCTCCAACAGCTTAAGGCTTCTTAAGCTCCCGGAGGGGGTCCTCGCCCTGGTAAGGGGAGGCGAGCTCTCAGCGGGCCACGCGAGGGCCATAGCGGGCCTTCCCACCGAAGCCCTGCAGCTTGAGGCCGCGGAAAAGGCGGTAAGCGAGGGCTGGTCCGTAAGGAAGATAGAAAGCTACACCGGAACAAAGGCTCCCGCGGGGAAAAAGCAGAGCAGAAAGAAGAGAAAAAAGGCCAAGAGCCTTGAGATCTCGGGTATAGAGCAGCAGCTCACGGAAAAGCTGGGAACCAAGGTCGTGATCAGCGGCAGCGAGAAAAAGGGCAGCCTGATCCTGGAGTACTACAGCCGCGACGAGCTGGAGCAGCTCATAGAGACATTGATGAAGTAGTTGTTAACTTTAGCGGCGGCGGAAAGGAAAGCACATATGAAAAACGCATTCGGTATAATCGGCGGCATGGGTCCCATGGCGACCCAGGTCCTTTACAAGATGGTGACCGACTACACTCCGGCGGAGAAAGACAACGATCACATCAATCTTTTGATCCTGAGCGACGCCTCCATGCCAGACAGGACAGCGGCCATACTCGGCACCCCGGAGCAGAGAAAGGCCTGCTTCGACCAGCTCGAAGAGGACGCCAGATTCCTTGAAAATTCAGGCGTTGTCGCCATCGCGGTCCCCTGCAACACCGCCCATTTCTTCATGCATCAGATCGAAAAGGAGCTGAGCGTTCCCCTGATCAGCATGATAAGGAGCGCGGCAGAAGAGCTGGGAAAGAAGTTTGCGGGGAAAAAGGTCGCCATACTCGCGACCGACGGCACCGTAAAGGCTGGTCTTTACCAGCCTGCATTTGAAGCCAACGGCGTCGTGCCCTATATAGTCTCTCCCGAGACCCAAAAGCACGTCATGCACGTGATCTTCGACTGCGTCAAGGCCGGAAAGCCCGCCGATCCCGAGTCCCTTAAGGCGATCGACAGGGAGCTTAAGGAAGCCGGCTGCGCCGCGGGCCTCCTCGCCTGCACCGAGCTTTCGGTGATCCAGAACGACGGAGGCTTCCCCTACGGCTTCTACATCGACGCCATGGACGTGCTGGCCAGGCGCATCGTTGAATTTATGGGCAGAACTCCCAACGGAAAGTGATGACATCCGCTTCGGATTGTGTTAATTTGTATATACATTAATTTTGGTCGGGAGGAGCCCTCACACCGGGGCCCCTCCCGCAGGCTCAAAAGCCACGACCAAAGGAGAGAAAGGCTTCTCTCTCAGGGCCGCGCGACCGATTAAGGCGGCAAGACCTGAAATAAAACGAGGTTCCCGGAGAACGTCCGGGGGTACCGCATTGGAGCTGATAATTCCGAGATGAAAAGGGCATACGCCATGGGCTTTGCGGGTCTGAGGAAGTCCGCATCGTCGGCCGTGGGTGCTGCGGCCGCAGGCTTATCAGTTGACGTTTTGGGTCAGTTGAACAGGGAAATCCGGTAGCTCAGAGCTTTTGCCTGGGCTATTTTGCGTGTTTTAAGCGGGTCCGCCGAGCGGCAGGACCCCGGAGCGATCAAAAGCCTGAAAGCATACCGGTCGTGTCTGCCGCATCGGGGACACGCTTTCGCTCAGCGCGGGTACCCCGAGCGGGCCCTCGTCGAAGCCTTTTTCGCAGGATATTCATCCGCTCTTCGCGGTTATCACCGCTCAGTCACGGTGAATATCCATGCAAAAGTCTTCTCCTCGCACTAAGCTCTTCGGCGTACTTCGTCCGCCTCAGTCGCTGAGTGCCGCGACCCGCGATGGTCCCCTCACGCGGCGGACCACGCCCGGCGACCGTTGGAATTTCAAGCATTATGAGGATATGATATGAGGACTCAGGCTGTCGTCCATCTGGACAGACTTAAAAGAAATATCGAAAGGACCCTGGCCCTGCTGCCCGAAGGGACCTCCCTCATCGCCGTCTTAAAGGGCGACGCCTACGGCCACGGCATAGCGGGAGTCTTCCCCGTATTTAAAGACCTGGGCATCAAAGATTTTGCGGTCTCGGTCTGGGAAGAGGGCAAGGCCTTAAGAGAAGCGGGCGCTGAAGACGAGTCCATACTCCTTCTGGGAGACACTCCCGACGAGATGCAGGGCGAGGTCGTGAGATACCGCCTGACCCAGACCATATATGACGCGGACGCCGCTGAAAAGCTCAACGAGAAGGCCGAAAAAGCCGGGGTCATCCAGCCCATACACATAAAGATCGATACGGGCATGAGCAGGCTGGGTTTTTTCCCCGAAAGCTGCCTTGAGCCGGTAAAGCGGATCGCCGCCATGAAGAACCTTAAGATCACCGGAGCCTTTACCCACTTCATGTGCGCCGACGATCCCGCGGACAAAAGGACTGAGGAGCAGCTGTCCCTCTTCCTTAAGACCGTTGATATTCTAAGGGAAAACGGCGTTGAGATCCCGAAGATCCACATTGCCAACAGCCCCGCGGCCCTGCTCTGGCCCAAGGCCAGGAGCCTGGACGCGGTGAGGTCCGGCGACCTGCTCTTCGGCCTCAACCCCATTGACAACGAAGGCTGGAAAAAGAGCGGATACGAGGAGGTCATGAGCTGGGAGACCGTCGCAGCCATGGTGAAGACCGTCCCCGCGGGAAGAGACGTGGGCTACGGGGCCACCTACACCACCTCCGAAGAGACAGTCATAGTCACAGTCCCCGTGGGCTTTGCCGATGGCTACAGCAGAAGCCTTTCAAACAAAGGCTTTGCGGTGATAAACGGGGTCCTCTGCCCCATCATCGGCAGGGTCTGCATGGACCAGTTCATGGTCGACGCGAGCGATGCGGGGGAGGTCAGACGGGGAGACCGTATCGAGCTTTTGGGAGAAGCTTTCGGAATACTTGATATGGCGGACCTTATGGGCATCAACGTTGATGAGATAGTTTGCGGGATAGGCAAAAGGGTCCCGCGGATATATAAAGAATAAACAGAAAGGTTGGGCAAAACCATGTTGGATCAAAACAAGACACCGCTGTTCGACGCGATCATGGATTACGACAGCAAGAGGCCCGCGTATTTCAGGATCCCGGGGCACCGGTACGAGAAAGGCATCAACCCCAAGTGGAGGGAGGTCGTCGGAGATAAGATCTTCGGCTTCGACCTCACCGAAACACCCCTTTGCGACGATCTGCACAACGCCTCCGGCGCCATCAAGGAGGCCGAGGACCTGGCGGCAGAGCTCTGGGGAGCCGACTACACCCACTTCCTGGTCAACGGCAGCACCTGCGGAAACCAGGTGGCTGTGATCACCACGGCAGTCAACGGCGAGAAGATCTGCATCCCCAGAAACGCCCACAAATCAGGTCTCATGGGCCTCATACTGGGCGGAGCGAGACCCGTCTACATAGCCCCCTACATCGAGGAAAAGTGGGGCCTTCAGGGAGGGATCACCGCGGAGCAGGCTGAAAAGATGTTCCGGGAGAATCCGGACTGCAGGGGAATGATGGTCGTAAGCCCTTCGTATTACGGCATCACCTCCAACATTAAGGAGCTGGCCGAGGTCTGCCACAGGCACAATGCCGTTCTGATGGTGGACGAAGCCCACGGAGCCCACTGCTACTTCAGCGACAAGCTGCCCGGAGGGGCCATAGCCCAGGGGGCCGACATCGCGGTCCAGAGCATACACAAGGTCACCGGCTCTTTCACCCAGAGCTCCATGATACACATCAAGTCGGATCTGGTGGACAGGGCCCAGCTGGAGGCCAATCTGCACCTGGTCCAGAGCACCAGCCCCAACTACGTGCTCATGACCTCCCTTGACATGGCGAGAAACTACATGGCGACCGACGGAGTCATGATGATAGACAGGGCTCTTGAGCTGGCAAGGGACGCCAGGGCAAAGATCAATGAGATCCCCGGCCTTCGCTGTGCGACCAAGGAGGACCTGGAAGGAAAGGCCGGCATTTACAAGCTGGACGAGACCAGGCTCACCGTCAGCGCCGCCGAGATAGGCGTAACCGGCTTTGCCTTAAAGGAAATGCTCTTTAACGAATACAACATAGACGTGGAGCTGGCAGATTACCGCAACGCTCTCGCCATAGTCACCTTCGCCAACGAGAAGGAAGACCTGGACAGGCTGGTAAACGCCCTTGCGGACATAGGAAAGCGTTTCGCGGGCGGAGCTCCTCTGCCTCCCGCAAGGCCCCTTCCCGCCCAGCCCGAATTCGTCATCACTCCCAGAGAGGCATATTTCTCCAAGAACAAGAGAAGGATAGCCTGGAGCGAGTGCAAAGGCCGCGTCATGGCCGAATACATAGCGCCCTACCCCCCGGGGATACCACTTATATATCAAGGCGAGAGAATGTCCGACGACGTCTGGGAGTTCCTGGACGAAGTTAGGGCGAGAAAGGGCCACATCCACGGTCCTTCGGACGTTTCTCTTGAGACCGTTCTTGTCGTTGATTAAGAGATTATAGAAAGGAAAACGCAATTATGGATCTTCTCGTAACGATCAATGACGCCGTCAACGGCTTTGTGTGGGGCGTGCCGGCCATAGCGCTCATCATGGGCGGCGGCCTGTTCCTGACCATAAAGCTGGGCGGGCTTCAGTTCAAGAACTGGGGCTTCCTTATCGACAGGACTTATAAAAAGGCCTTCAGAGACGCCAAGAAGGAAGAGGAGTCGGGCGAGGTCAAGGAAGGCGAGATAACGCCCTTCCAGGCGGCCATGGCTTCGGTCTCCGCTGTGGTAGGCTCGGGCAATGTGGCGGGCGTCGCAACGGCCATCGCCGCGGGCGGACCCGGAGCCCTGTTCTGGATGATAGTAGCCGCCATCATAGGCATGGCGACCAAATTCGCAGAGATCGCCCTGGGCATCAAGTACAGGCACCAGGCTGAGGACGGCACCTTCGTCGGAGGCCCCATGTATTACGCCGCCAAGGGTCTCAACGCTCCCTGGCTGGGCAAGGTCATCGCCGTGCTCTTCCTATTCTACAGCATAGTGATCTCCGCCGTAGTCGATACCAACACCATAGCCGACGCCTTCAACGCCGAGTTCGGGGTCAATCCCATGGTGATAGGCGTGATCCTGGCCATAGTTACCGGCATAGTCATCTTCGGCGGCATCAAGAGGATAGGCGAGGTCTGCGGGCTTCTCTCTCCCTTCATGGCGGGCGCCTACCTGCTGGCCGGACTTCTGGTCATACTGCTGCACATCGGGCAGGTCCCCGCAGCCATCGGGACCATAGTTAAAGCGGCCTTTGACCCTGCCGCAGTTCTCGGCGGAGCCGCCGGCATCACCGTCACCACCGCCATCAGGATGGGCCTTGCAAGAGGCATATTCTCCAACGAAGCGGGCATAGGTTCCGCCGCCGTCACCCACTCCAGCGCAAGAGTCTCCCATCCCGGCGAGCAGGCGGTCTGGGGACCCCTCGAAGTATTCGTCGACACCATCATAGTCTGCTCGGTCTCCGGCATCACCATAGTGCTCTCCGGCCTGTGGGACAGCGGTGAGGACGGAGCCGCCCTAACCATGAGGGCCTTCCAGAAGATGCTGCCCGGCAACTTCGGCCAGTACATAGTGCTGGGCGCCGTGCTGCTCTTCGGCTTCTCCTGTCTCATCACCTACTACAACTACATGGAGAAGGGCTGGATGGCCCTCTTCGGATCCAAGGGCGTGACAGTCGTCAAGCTCATCTGGCTGGTCTTCATACTGGTCGGCGCCTACAGCACCCTGGGCTTCGTCTGGGATCTGGCCGACACCTGCAACGGCCTCATCATCATACCGAACATGATCGCCCTGATCATCATGGTAAAAGAGGTCGTCAAGATCAAGAACGAGTATTGGGAGAAGGAGCTGCCCAAGTACAAGGCCGAGAAGGCAAAGAAGTAAAAGACGGGCAGGAGCGGAACTTGTAACGCATGTTATATAACATCCGCTCAAGCTTCAAAAACCAACAAATAACCGGCGGGACGCCCTGTCCCGCCGGCTTTCTTTTCGTAATGGATATTATGTAGACCGCGGAGCTCAAGCGCCGCTTTTTGAGCCTTCTCCGGGTTCCTCGAGGGACGCCGCGGCCTTAGTCGCCAGCTCGTCGCAGCGGCGGTTGTATCGGCATACGGCCCTGAAGTCTTCAAAAGCAAAGTCTCCGTTATGGCCTAAAAAGCGCTTATACTCCTTTTCTAGGCGGGCGTCATCCGGATCCTTGGGAAGATGGCCCTTGACCAAATAAAAGCTGGGGCTTTGGCCTTCCAAAAGCTCTATGAGCCTTGCCCAAAGGTCCCTGTTCTCAACGGGAGCCTTTGACGCGGTCTTCCAGCCGTTCCTCTGCCAGTTCTCGTACCAGCGGTTCTTAAAGCAGTTGACCAGGTAGGAGCTGTCGGAAAATATGCGAAGAGCCAGGCCCTTTTCCTTAAGGGCGGAAAGGCCTTCTATGAGGGCGGTCAGCTCCATGCGGTTGTTGGTGGTGTCGGCTTCGGCTCCCGAGAGCTCCTTTTCCCTGCCGTTATACTCCAGCACGCAGCCCCAGCCGCCTTTATTCTTTTCGCTCTGGTTGCCCGAGCAGGCACCGTCGGTGTAGATGTTTACTGTCTTCATGGATCGCGGCCCTTTTGGGTCCCCCTATCTGTAAAGCCCGCTTAAATGTACTGTAACAAAACTGTAATATAGTTTCGGTATACTGTACTTTGTGTCAGAGTGTGAAAGTGTTTCTTTTTGCGCGGGCACAATTAAAATTACACGGAAAGGAGGATCCATGTCAAGACCATTCGTAAGACCTTTAAGGATCGCGATATCGGCCCTGCTCATAGCGCTGCTGGCCTTTGAAGCAAGCTTCGCAGCCAGCATAGTGAGCCCCCAGGACTGCAGCACGGCCTACTCCGACAGCCTCCTCGTATCCGTGAAGCTTTCGGACAAGGGAAGGGTGCGCATCAGCGTCTTTAAGGAGCAGATCGGCAGCGAAAAAGAGGTCGAAAAGGGCGACGGGACCAAGGAGACCGAGATAGTCTACACCGACGCCGACGCCTCCAGGCTCACCGCCGAAGACCTGAGCCTGATCTCCGCGGGAAAAAAGACCGACGAAGACGGAAAGGCAATAACCTTAAGCACCGGCAGCGAGATCCCCGATTACCACGACAGCGTCTTTGCCTCCGCCGTGGAGTACAGCAACACCACCGAGGGCATCAGTTTTTACACCAAGAAGCTCGACAAAGTCACCCCCGGCCTCTACAAGGTCGTGGTGGAGACCCTTAACGATAAAAAAGAAGTCACAGAGACCGTGACCAGCTACGCCGCGGTCAAGGAAAAGCAGGAGCAGAAGAAGAGCATCTTCGAGAGCATAGCCCAGAGCAGCGCCCTCAAATTCCTGCAGAACCTTTTGAGGAGCCTGTTCAAATAAATGAACGAAGGAAGACGGCTCGAAAACTTTAAAAATGTGGTCATCGTAGTATTGTTCGTGTCGGCAATACTACTTTTATATTTGCTCTGGCAGCCCAGGCTGGGAGGAATAAGCGTCGAGGGCCTTCTCGAGAGCAGCGCCCTGTCAAAGGATATCCCGGGGCCCGACCGGCTGGTGACGCCCCTTTTCGCCGCGGTGAGCGGTGGAGGAGGATCCTTTGCCATAGACACTAAGGATTCGGGACCCATGTTCGCCAAAGCCCTCGAAGAGATGAAGGCTTACCTTGAACAGGGAAGCTCCCAGACCCAGGAGATAAGCCGCGACCAGTACTACCAGGCCATGGAGGACTGGGAATCGGTACAGTTCGAGCTGGGATCGGGCCTTCCCTTAAGCGATTTCTGCTCGTATTTCTGCGAAAGAAGCCCGGGAAGCGACGCGGCAGGCATAGGCCTGGACGTTCTGGGCTTCAGCAAGGCCTCGTCCGAGAGCTTTTTCGTCCTTGACAGAGAAGAAGGCAAGTACTACAGGCTGCTCTTCCCCGAAGAAAGAGACGCCGTGGGGACTTTGAGCGCCATGGCGGTCTCGACCGACTGCAGCAGCTACATAGCGTCCGAGATCCTGGGAGGAAGCGGCAGGGCCCTCATCCCCCTGGCCCTTGAAAGCACGGCCATGGCTGTTCGCTGCGAAGACGAGATCAGCTCCAAAGGCGAGGTCATAAGGGACAGGATGGCGTCATCCATCTTCGGCTCCACCTTCGATTTCGTCCGCCGCATAACCGACAGCTACGGCAACGTGACCTACATGTACGGCTACGGCGAAAAGACCTTCTACGCCTCGGTCGACGGCAGCTTCGCCTACAACACCGAGGCCTCCGAGAGCTCATCCACCGGCGTATTCGACGACATGGAGACCGCAGTGCGCTTCATGGCAAGGCTCGGCGGCCTGGGAGAGGACTCCGGCATGGGCCTCGTCCTTGAAAGGTACAGCGAGAGCGGAAGCGGAAGGAACCGCCGCCGCACATTCGAGTTCTGCCAGACCCTGGAGGGGGTCAGGATAGAAGGGGAAAAGGGGCCAGCGGTGTCCGTGACCCTGACCGGAGGGGTGGTCACCGAAGCCATAAGGAACATGAGCTTCGCTTCAAAGCCCCAGCAGGCGGAAGAGGCTGTCTTTGCGGCCGACGGAGCCAACGTGATAGCAAGCAACGCCAACCACATATACAACATACTGAGCAACAACACCCTGGCTGTGGCTTCCGACGAAGCCTTCGCCCGGGCTTCCGAAGACGCAGTGACACTGGCCCCGGGCTACTTCGCCTCCCCCAAGGACGGGGAGCTCAAGCCCTGCTGGATACTCACGGCAAAGGGTGGGACCCGCTTCTTCTTCGATCTTTACAGCGCAGCGCCTTTGGGCTTTGCAAGGCGTGAGGACTGATGGACTGGTCAAAGGCTAAAAACATCATAATCGCGGCCCTCATCGCGGCCAACATCTTCATAGGCTTCAACTATTGGCAGAGCCTTAAGGACGCGAAAGACGCGAGGGAGCGCTCCGCGTCCTACACCGCCTCGTACCTTGCGGGCCTGGGGGTCACGGCGGAATGCGATCTTTCCGCGGAAGAAGACAAGCTTCCCGTGCTCTTCGTTGAGATAGAGCCTTCCGAGGGCGAAGAGACCCTGCTGAAGGACGGAAGAGAGCTGGTCCTCATCGGGGCCGAAGGTCAGAAGGCCGTGCCTTCGGGCTATGGGGACAACAAAGGCCGGGTGATCAGCGCCTCGGCGGCTTCAAGAAGGCTCGTCTCACTTTTCGGTGAAGATGAGCTGAAGGGCCTTGTGATCAAAGGGGCGGAGCTGGTCTATCTGGTGGACAGGACCGATCTTTCGGGCCTGGGCGGCCAGGATACCGCAGTGCCCGCCTGGCGTTTCGACACCTCTTTGGGGGTCCGCTACGTGGAAGCCTTCGCCAACTGAAGCGAAAATATGAAGACGGCTTTCTTTTACTTTAACAAATCGTTAATTTTTCTTACATAATATCTTCACACGAAAGGACGATACTGTAGCCGCAATGATGAATATGGCAATATGCTCACTGTCCAGCGGGAGCAGCGGCAACACATACCTCGTCCTGAGCGAGCGCACCGCGGTGCTTGTGGATGCCGGAGTCAGCGCGAGGCAGATAGGCTTAAGGCTTTCGGGCCTGGGCCTTTCGACCGAAGCCCTTGACGCCGTCCTCATAACCCACGAGCATCAGGACCACATAAGCGGTCTTCCGGTCCTCATGAAAAAGCTCGACGTCCCGTTCTACGCAAGCCGCGGAACGGCGGAAGCCATCCGGGGGACGATGCCCAAAGAGCCCGAAACAGTGGCTCCCGGGGAAGTCCTTCAGATAGGAGATCTTCAGGTAAACGCCTTCAGCACCTCCCACGACGCGGCTGAGCCCCTGGGCTTCAGCTTCAGAAGCGGAGGAAAGCAGATATCCATAGTCACGGATACCGGATGCGTCACCGAAGAGATCTTTCGGAACATGAGAGGCTCCGACATACTGGTGCTCGAATCCAACCACGACGTGAATATCCTTCGGATAGGCCGCTACCCCTGGTTCCTCAAGCAGCGCATAGCGAGCGACAGAGGACACCTGTCCAACGAAGCGGCGGCCGAAGCGCTTGCCAGACTCATCGAAGAGGAAAGGCTCGCGGGGACCGAAAAGGACCGCACCGTTCTTCTGGCCCATCTGAGCCGGGAGAACAACTTTCCCGAAATGGCCCTCGCCACAGTGCAGAACGTGCTGGAGGAAAGAGGGGTCTTAAGCAGAAAGATCAGGATAGAGACCCTGGCAAGAACGGAAACAAGCCCTCTTTACACTGTCTAAGGAGAGAGGGAAAGGAGGATATATAAAATGAGAAGCGGCAAAACACAGTTCGCAGCCATTGTGCTGGCTGTAATAATCGCCTTCGGTTTCGGCCTCGGCGGCGGAGTCGCGGGCATGTATCTTGTAAATAACGGTTATATCAACCTGCCGGGCCTTCAGGCTCCGCAGGAGACCGGGATAGAGCAGTCTTCCCAGCAGGCTCTTCCCGCTCCCGCATCAAACAGCGGGACCCAGAATGAAGCCCAATCCGACAAGACCAAGGTGACCGAGGCGGCTCCCGCCGTCATCACCGTGAGCGAAGACGTCACAGTGGCCGAGGCCATAGCTGACAAGGTCCTGCCCTCGGTCGTCGGCATCAGCACCGTCATCGAGTACCAGACCTCCGGCTACGGCGGAATGGGCGGAATGTGGGGCTTCCCCTGGGGAAACAACTACGGCGGAGGCCAGACCTACGAAGGGACCGCAATAGGGACCGGCGTCATAGTCGATGAAGCAGGCTACATCCTCACCAATGCTCACGTGATCAACGACGGCGACGCCAAGTCCATCACCGTAAGCCTTTACGACGGCAGCGACGTTGAAGCGAACATACTCTGGTACGATTCCACCCTGGATCTTGCCGTGCTCAAGATCGAGGCCGAAGGACTCACCGCGGCAGAGCTGGGAGACAGCGATCTTCTTAAGATAGGTTCCTACGCCGCGGCTATAGGAAACCCCTTAGGCCTTGAATTTCAGCGCTCCATGTCTCAGGGCATAATCAGCGGCCTTGACAGGAGCATAGAGGTCGAAAGCTCCGCGACTTCCACCGGCGCCATCACCATGGAAGGCCTGCTCCAGACCGACGCCACCATCAACTCCGGCAACAGCGGCGGGCCTCTGCTCAACAGCAAGGGACAGGTCATAGGCATCAACACCGCTAAGGCCAGCGACGGAGAAGGCATGGGATTCGCCATCCCCATCAACGTTGCAAAGCCCATAGTCGAGCAGATCAAGGAGACCGGCCAGTTCGTAAGGCCTTACATCGGCATCAGCGGCGCCTCCCTTGAGGAGTCGGGCAACAGCAGCGAGGTGCTCAAGGAGCACTACGGCACCGACAAGGGCATATACGTCTACGACGTGACCGAGGGCGGCGGAGCCTACAGGGCCGGCATCCAGAAGGAAGACATCATCACCGAGGTCAACGGCATCGCGGTGGGCACCATGAACAGGCTCAACAGCGTGCTGGTGGGCTACAAGCCCGGCGACACCGTCACCCTGACCGTCATCAGGGGCGGAAGCGAGATCAAGCTCGACGTCACCCTGACCGACGGAAGGATATTCCAGACCCAGTAAAGCATGAACATCGAGATAATCTGCACAGGAAAACTCAAGGAAAAATACTGGCAGGACGCGGCGGCTGAGTACTCAAAGAGGCTCAGCCGCTTCTGCAAGCTCACGGTGACCGAGCTTACCGAGGCGAGGCTCCCCGACAAGGCGGGCCCGGCTGAGGAAAGGCAGGCCATAGAGGCTGAGAGCAGGGCGGTCTTAAAAAAGCTCGAGGCCGGCCCCGATTGCTATGTTATAGCTCTGGACGTTAAGGGAAAAGCCTTAAGCTCCGAGCAGCTCTCCGAAAAGCTCGAAGCCCTCGCCCTTGAGGGAAAGAGCAGGATAGCCTTCGTCATAGGGGGGTCTTTGGGCCTTTCAAAGGAGCTTTTGGAGAGGGCCGACTTCAGGCTCTCCTTCTCCGCCATGACCTTTCCCCATCAGATGATGAGGGTGATACTGCTGGAGCAGATCTACAGAGCCTTTAAGATCGGCGCAGGCGAGAGCTATCACAAGTAATCCCCCGAAAAAAGGAAGACCCGCAGAGCCTTGAAATTCAAAGCCTGCGGGTTTATTGCACATTGTTATATAACAAACGTTACTGATTGGAAGGCGGAAGGCTCAGCTTCCTTATGGCGTTGACATAGCGCCCGAGAAGCCCGATGTTCACGTAGTAGTAATTGCGGGTCCCCTGCTCCTGTACCTCAAGAAGGCCCGAGGCCGAAAGCTTTGAGACGTGCTGGGACACGGTGGACTGGGCAAGGCCGAAGCGCTCCACCAGGTCCTTGTTGCAGACCTTTCTCCTGGCCAGATTTTCAGAGTATATGAACTGAAAGATCTCGACCCTCGCAGGATGCCCCAAAGCGTCGGAGCAGCCCGCCACCAGCCTTATATCCTCGCTGTTAAGTTGTCCGTCTTCTCTTCTTATCCTCATGACCAGGATATAATACCATAAAAGCGCGTCTTTGTGGCAGGTAATGAGAAAAAGAGGCCCCGCCTTCGCGTTTCCGGGCTTTATAACGGCACGCCGGCCCT
>JAFRWQ010000142.1 GCA_017437925.1 Bacillota bacterium | reverse complement strand
TCTTCAGTATGGTGGATTTCCCTCCGCCGTTGGGCCCGATCAGGGTCAGTATGCGGCCCCTCTCAAGGCTGATGTTTATGCCCTCCAGTATGGCTTTTTTATTGTAACCCACGGCCAGATCCGAGGTCTTAAGAAGCTCCGTCACGCGTCTTCCTCCCTTCTCCTGCCCATCATCATGCGTATGACCACCGGGGCTCCGAAGAGGGCGGTGACGCTGCCTATGGCAAGCTCGGACGGGGCGAAGGCTGTCCTTGCGATCAGGTCGCAGGCGACGCAGAAAAAAGCCCCGAAGATGAAGGAGGCGGTGATGACCCGGGAGGGCTTCGACGACCTCAGCAGGCTCCTTGAGATGTGTGGGACCGCTATGCCCACGAAGGACACCGGTCCCGCAAGGGCTGTGACGCAGGCGGAGAGGAGGCTGGATACCAGTATCAGCAGCACCCGTACCGCCCCCGTCCTTACTCCCATGCTCCTCGCGTAGCCCTCGCCCAGGGCGTAGACGCTGACGGGCTTTATCATGAGGAGGGCGGCGAAAAGGCCGGGGAGGCAGACCCCCAGGGCTATCCTCACATCGTCCCAGTCGGCCCCCGAAAAGGAGCCCATGGACCAGGCCGTGAGGCCCGCGATCTCCTGGTCCGCCGCGAAGCTTATGCAGAAATCGGTCACCGCGCCGCATATGTAGCCGGCCATGATGCCAACTACCAGAAGCATGGACATGCTCCTCACCCTCTGCGAGAACAGCAGGACCAGGCAGGTTATGAGGAGGGACCCGGCGAAGGCCGCGGCAACAAGGCTCATCGAACTCAGGGCCCCGATGCGGCCTCCCAGGAAGATGAGGGTCATGCCCACAGCCATCCTGGCGCCCGAGGAGATGCCTAAAACGAAGGGACCCGCTATGGGGTTTCTGAAGAATACCTGAAGAAGATAGCCCGAGACCGAGAGGCTGCCGCCCAGTACGGCCGCCAGCAGCACCCTGGGAAGCCTGATGTGGAAGAGTATCTGGCTCTCGCCGCCGGCTCTGACGAAGGCGTCCAGCTCAGCCGCGGCCGAGGGATCCCGGCTGAATAGGCTCCTGAGCCAGAGATCCAGCCCCCCTCGCAGCAGGGACAATACTTTCCCGGCTCCTATGTCAACCGAGCCCAGGACCGTCCCCGCCGCCGCAGCGATGACGAGCAGGACAAAAAATACCGCGGTTACGGCGGCAAAGCGCCCGGATCCTCCGAGCCCGCTTCTGTCCTTTTCAGCTGTCGCCGGGTCTCTTCTCATGGTCTTCCTTTACTTCAGTCTTCTGAGGAAGGGGACCTCGTCCAGACCGTCCGCTTCCCCGCCGAATATCATGCTCATGCTCCTTATCATCTGCCCCAGGTCGGTAGACAGCTGGTAAAAGTCCCTGCCTGTGCTCCAGACATTGCCTTCCTTTACGGCCCTGAACCCGTCGAGCACCGGGCTTTTTGAGAGGAGGTCCGCGAGATCCCCGGGCTCCGCGTCCATGGCGCCGTTGTAAATGATGACGTCGGCGTCCTTTGCCATATCGAAAAAGCTCTCCATCTCGAGGGTGAGGCTCGAATTCTTAAGATCGGTATCCTGCGGGTCGTCAAAGGCGTACTCTCCCCCCGCCAGGGCTATCATCTTGGGGATGTAGTCGCCGCTCCTGCGGGCGACGACCCTGCCCGCCGAGCTTATGTAGAAGAAAGCGGCGGTCTTGCCGCTCTTTCCCGCGCTTTGAGCTTCTGAGAGCAGGGCTTTCTGCTCTTTCATGACCTCTTCGGCCTTATCTTCTTCATCGAGCAGGGCGGCGTAGAGGCGTATCCACTCGGTCCTGCCCAGAGGGTGGGGCTCAAGGCTCGACTGATCGGTGATAACTGCGATCCCCAGCTCGGTCAGCTTGTCCCTGACCTCGGAGCTGCGGTTTATCATGGTGTTTTCGACGGCAAGGGGACAGCCTCCTCCCACCAGAAGCTCGTAGTCGGGCTCGCTGTACTTGCCCGCGAAAACGATATCGCCTTTTTCCATGGCGAGGCGGGCGTTCTCGACGTACCAGCCTTGGGCCTTGGTGCCCGAAAATCTCACGGTATCGAGCCTTTCAAGGGCGTCGAAGAGGCACATGGCCGCCGAATTGGCCATGTATATGTCATTTACCGGCTGCCTCAGCGGGACGGCGCCCTCCGCGAGGGCTTCAGGAGCCTCCCTGCCCTCAGGTATGACAAGGTATCTCGACCCGTCGTTTATGCTTATGAGCTTAAAGCCCCCCTCGTAATAGTCTACCGAAAAGTTCTCCGCGAAGTCGAGCTTCATGGAGGATATGGGGATGGGGCTTTCCGCGGGCCTGCTTATGCCTTCCGAGGCTCCGCAGCCCGAAAGCAGGGCGCATATCAGCAGCGCGGCTGTTAAGATGGGAAAGAAAAAGCGCTTTTCTCTCATTTTACTTCTTCTTCGCGGTCGAACTGTCGAATCTCAGGACGTACTCTATCTCGTGGGGTTTGCTCATGGCGGTGGTGACGGCGCTGATCTTCATGTCTGCGTCGAGCTCCGCGGGGATCTCAAAGGCGGAGCCGCCCTCAAGGCTTACCGGCTCATACTTCACCCCGTTCACCGTCATGCTCTCGTAGCTGGAGCTGCTCCAGACGACCGTCGCGGTGGCAGTGCCGTCCTTTATTACGACTTTGGCGGGGCTTGCCACCGAGGCTTTGCCGCTTCCGCCTTCGAGGCTCACTTCCATCTCGTACTCCCCGTCCTCAAGGGCCGAAGCGGTCTCTTCCCGCATGACCGGATCGCTTACGCTGACCTTGTGGTCGTACCACTTGCCCTTGGTCCCGACCAGGGCGCAGTCGAACTCTTCATCAAGGTAAGGCACGGGGATGTCGAAGGCGTGGACCTCCTCGCTGGTCCCGTCGCTGTATTTTACGGTCTCAAGGACAGGCTCAAGCATGGCGGCTCCGTCTTTTTGGGCGTCTTCGGCGCTGCCAGCAAAGAGGTTCACTATGCTCTTTGAGGGCAGGACCACGTGTATGCTCATCTTTCCGTCTGCGACGGTGAGTCTGCCCCTGCCTTCAAAGGCTTCGTTTACGTGGAACATGGAGCTGTCGGTCTTGAAGAGGGCGGAGTAGACTCCGTCGGGCAGGTCCGGGCCGGCCGCGGCAGGCCCGCCGCTTTCGGATCCTTCAGCGCTTCCCAGGCTTTCGACCGCAGCCTTCGCGTGAGCTATGTAGAGCTGCTGGACGGCTTCTATCCTTCCCAGTCCTTCGATCTGGCAGTCTATGGTCTCAAATTTGCCCGAAGCCTTGAAAAGACTGAGCCAGGAGTCTTCGTCGTCCCCCGCCATGTCGTTGTTCGCGTGGTCTCCCGCGACCACCATGAGGGGACGGAGCACGACCTTTTTGTACCCCGAGGCCGCGACCTTTTCGATGACCTCTTCGCAGGCGGTCTCCTCGGGCTCGCCCTCGACGGTGCCTATGAAGGCGTTGGAATAGCCCAGCTTCTCCATCTGAGTCTGCATCTGGGTGTAGCTGACCTTTGCGGTGTGGGATGTGCCGTGGCCCATGAACACGAAGGCGGTTGAGGCTGCTTCGGCGTCTTTATGGCTTGAAAAACCGGCGGATCTTACGGCTTCGGCGGTCACGGCGATAGCGACAGCCTCCTTGTCGGGGTTGATGACGCCGGCATCGGACCCGACTTCTCCCAGCAGGGGCTCCGCTATGACAACGTTTTTAAAGTTGCCTTTGAGTTCGGCGACGGTCCCGGCCAGCTCGTCGTACTCGGCCCCGCGCATCAGGTGGGTTGGCTGGATCACCAGGTTCTCGACCCCGCTTGCCGCGGCCCTTTCCAGAGCCATCTTAACGTTGTCGATCTTCTCCCCGTCTCTGGCGCTGACGTGGTTGATTATGATCTGGGAGGTGAAGGCCCTCCTGACGCTCCAGTCGGGGAAGGCCGCCTGAAGAGCGTCCTCTATGCCTTTGATATCGGCCGCCCGGCTGTCGTTGAAGGAGGTCCCGAAGCTGACGACCAGAAGCTCGTTCTTTCCTATGCCGTCTGAGTTGCGGGCGTCGTCCTTCGAGGCGTCGCCGGTGTCCCTCCCAAAGTAGTCGGGGTCGGCGTTCTCGCCTTCGACCAGCTCCTTCTGGGCGTCGGTCAGGGCGTCCCAGGCTTTTTTGGCCGCCGCGCACTGTTCGTCGGTCTTGTTTGTCCACTGCTGCACGTAGATGGCGTCGATGAGGGCGGCGGCCTTGTCGGCAGCCTCCCGGTCCTTTTTGTCGCTGTTTCCGCAGCCGGTCATGGCGAATATCACGCAGGCCGCAAGCAGCAGTACGGCGATGATCACAGGGGTCTTCATTTTGTTCCTCCATATGTTCTGAGATCTTATCCTAAGGGACGGCGGGAAATAAAAAGCCGCCCGGGATATCCGGCAGGACGGCCCCGGGCAGCTTAAGACCGCAAAAACAACGCCGCGGGGACAGTATGACCCCGCAGCCGTTTTTGTGCGTTTCTTCCGCCGCCTTTATGTCGAAGGCCATCGGCAGTAAAATTCAAGCAGGTCTCCTGGCTCGCGCATCGACAGCCTGCGCAGGGTCTTCTCGGGGCTTCCCAATGACCGGCTTTCGCCTTCTGCGCGGCCTCCGCGCTTACAGTGGCGGTACCGCTCCGGTATTTCACCGGATTCACTATTCTCCGAAGGTCCCTTATGCGGCGGCCCCGGCACTTGAACTCTTTGTATATCGTTATATACCTGCAGGACCGGCGGTCCGCATTAAGGTGTACGGACAGCCGGAGCCTGTATCCTAAGCTTTTTTAAAGCTTTCGACCAGTTCGTCGACCACGGCCCGCCTGGCCTTGTAGACCTCGAGGCAGCGCTCACGGCTCTCGCCCCTGACCGAGTAGTAGAACTTGATCTTGGGCTCGGTGCCGCTGGGACGGCAGGCTATCCATGACCCGTCCTCAAAGATGAAGCGGAGCAGGTTCTCGGGAGGAAGGCCGTTCAGGCCGGGGCCGTAATCCTCGACCCTCGCGATGCCGTCCATGAAGGAGGCGCCCAGCTCTCTGAGCTTCTGGCTTATCGCTTTGATGGTCTTTGCTCCTTCAAGGCCCGGAAGGGTGTAGGAGCTGGAAAGGTCGAAATAGCAGCCCAGCTCATCGTAAAGCCCGGCCAGCACCCCGGGAAGGGTCCTGCCCTGAGCCTTGTACCAGGCGCACATCTCGGCGGTCTTTAAGGCTGCCGAGACTCCGTCCTTGTCGCGGCAGTGGTCCGCGACCAGGTAGCCGAAGCTCTCCTCGTATGCGAAGAAGAAGCTGCCGTCTTTGCGTTCGTTCATGCGGTTGACAGCGGCGCCTATGTGCTTAAAGCCTGTCAGGGTGAGCCTCACATCAAGGCCTCTGGCCCTTGCCAGAGCGGGCCCCATCTCTCCCGTTACCACCGTGGTGAAGAGCACGGGCTTTTCGGGCATGGCGTCCTTTTTCCTGTCGATCAGGTAGTTGAGGAGCAGGACTCCTATCTGGTTGCCGTCGAAGCGCACCATCCGTCCCTCATTGTCCCTTGCGGCAAAGCCCAGCCTGTCGCTGTCGGGATCGGTCGCTATCATCAGGTCTGCTTTTTCCTCTTCGGCCTGCTCCATGGCGAGCTTCACGGCGCTTTCGATCTCGGGATTGGGGAATTCCACCGTGGGGAAGTCTCCGTCGGGAAGCTCCTGGGCTTTGACCACACTGACGTTTTTAAAGCCGGCCCTTGAGAGGGTCTCGCGCACGGGGATGTTGCCCGCCCCGTGGAGGGGAGTGTAGACTATTTTTACTGCGTCTTTGTCCTCTTCTGGCATATCGCAGGCCTCCATGAGGCAGCGGTCCTCGAAGTTCCTCATCATGTCGGCGCCTATGTTGACAAGAAGCCCCGCTTTTTCGGCAGCGGTCCTGTCCATGGGGCTCACGTCCTCAAATGCGACTTTGGCGGCTTCCGATACCACCGCTTCGGCGGCTTTGGATCCCAGCTGGCAGCCGGTATCGTCGTAGGCCTTGTAGCCGTTGTATTCGCTGGAATTGTGGGAGGCGGTGATCACCACTCCTCCGACGCAGCCCAGAGCCCGCACCGTGTAGGAGAGCAGGGGGGTGGGGGAGATGATCCCGTAGAGGTAGGCCTTCACGCCGCAGGCCGCCATGGTGAGGGCGGTCTCTTCGGCGAATTCCTGCGAGAAGTGCCTGGAATCCCATGCGACGGCCATGCCGCGCTTCGCGCAAGCTTCCTTGCCGTATTCTTTGAGAAGGTAGGCGGCGAAGCCGGCGGTGGCCTTTCTCACATTGTAGCGGTTCATCCTGCTGCTTCCCAGTCCCAGTTTTCCTCTGAGGCCTCCGGTGCCGAAGCTGAGTTCGGCCGAAAAGCGCTCTTCGATATCCTTTTCGTCGGTCAGGGCGGCCAGTTCCTTTCTGTCCTCTTCGTCTATGGCGGGACAGCTGAGCCAATACCTGTAAGCTTCTTTGTAATCTCTCATCTGGCTTTGATTCCGTTCTTTCTGAATTCTTCACTGAGAGCTTCGAGGGCTTTAGCCCTGTGGCTCATGCTGTTCTTGACCTCGGGGGACATCTGGGCGAAGGTCATATCGTGACCCTCGGGCACGAATATGCTGTCGTAGCCGAAGCCCTGTTCGCCCCGTTCTTCTTCGGTGATGTGTCCCTCGACTCTTCCTTCCGCGACTATCTTCCTTCCGCAGGGCTCCAGGTAGGTGATGACGCAGCAGAAGCGGGCGCTGCGCTTTTCAAAGGGTACGCCCTTCATAAGTTCCAGCACCTTTGCCCTGTTGGCCGCGTCGTTGCCGTGTTCCCCGGAGAACCTGGCGGAGTAGACTCCGGGGGCTCCGCCCAGGGCGTCTATCATAAGGCCGGTGTCGTCGGCTATGGCGGGAGACCCGCAGGCCTTCACGATGGCCTCGGCCTTTATGAGGGAGTTCTCCTCAAAGGTCTTTCCGTTCTCTTCTATATCGAGCCCGTCCAGGCCGGCTTCTCTCATGGAGCAAAGCTTCATGCCGAAGCGGGCCGTGATGGCGTCGAT
>JAFRWQ010000141.1 GCA_017437925.1 Bacillota bacterium | reverse complement strand
GCTTCACCGGCATCCATCCCCTGGCCCCCGAGTATTCGGTCCAGGGCTGCAAAGAAGTCATCGCCACCGCCAAGAAGTATCTCTGCGAGATCTCCGGCATGGACGACATGACCTTCCAGCCCGCGGCAGGCGCCCACGGCGAGTTCACCGGCGTCATGCTGATCAAGCAGTACCACATGTCCAGAGGCGATGACAAGAGAAAGAAGATCATCGTTCCCGACTCCGCCAACGGCACCAACCCCGCCACCGCGGCAATGTGCGGATACGAGATCGTCAACATCGCTTCCGATCCTCTCGGCTGCGTCGATCTTGAAGCCCTCAAGGCCGCTCTCGGCGAAGACACCGCAGGACTGATGCTGACCAACCCCAACACCGTCGGTATCTTCGACCAGAACATCCTCGAGATCACCAGGCTCGTCCACGAGGCCGGCGGTCTCTGCTACTATGACGGCGCCAACCTCAACGCAGTCATGGGCATCGTAAGGCCCGGAGACATGGGCTTCGACTGCATCCACATGAACCTGCACAAGACCTTCAGCACTCCCCACGGCGGCGGCGGACCCGGCGCCGGCGCGGTAGGCTGCAAGGAGTTCCTGGCCCCCTTCCTTCCCAAGTCCGCTCTGATGGACGAGGAAGGACACATTCAGGTCAGAGGCTTCGCGGGCAACTTCCTGGTAGTCGTCAAGGCTCTTGCTTATCTGCTGACTCTCGGCAAAGAAGGCGTGCCCGAAGCGTCCGCCAACGCTGTCCTCAACGCCAACTACCTGATGCATCAGATCAAGGGCGCCTTCGAGCCCGCCTTCGACAGGATCTGCATGCACGAGTTTGTGCTCGACCTTGGCGAGTTCAAGAAGGAGACCGGCGTCTCCGCTCTGGACGTAGCCAAGACCCTGATCGACTACGGCATGCATCCGCCTACGATGTACTTCCCGCTCATCGTCCACGAGGCTCTCATGCTTGAGCCCACCGAGACCGAGAGCAAGGAGACTCTTGACTGGGCAGCCGACGTGTTCCACAAGGTCTGCGAGCTGGCCCACAAGGATCCCGAGTACATGCACGGATCCCCGCACCACGCCCAGATCGGCCGTCCCGACGAGGTACTGGCCGCCAGGAAGCCCGTGGTCCGCTGGAAAGAAGCGTAACAACCGCATATGGTCGATAAGCTCGTTATCGTAAGGGGACGGGGCATTGACCCTTATGAGAATCTGGCCCTGGAGGAGGCTCTCACCGAGAGCCTCCCCGCGGGGCTTTTCCTGCTTTACCTCTGGCAGAATCAGAACACCGTCGTCATAGGCCGCAATCAAAACGCCTGGAAAGAATGCCGCGTATCCGCTCTGGAGAGCGAAGGCGGTCACCTGGCCAGAAGGCTCTCGGGCGGCGGCGCTGTATTCCACGATCTGGGCAATCTCAATTTCACCTTCATCACCGGCAGCGAAGACTACGATCTTGACCGGCAGCTTTCGGTCATAGAGGGCGCCTGCAGGTCTTTGGGCATCGAGGCCGAGCGTTCCGGCAGGAACGACATACTCGCCTCGGGCCGCAAGTTCTCGGGCAATGCCTTCTACAGCCACAGCGGCAGGAGCTACCATCACGGCACCCTGCTGATCTCCGTCGATCAGGACAAGCTGGCAAGATATCTCAGGCCCTCCGAAGCAAAACTCAAGGCCAGGGGCGTCGATTCGGTGCGCTCAAGAGTCGTGAACCTCATCGAGCTCAAGCCCGGCCTGACCCCGGAAGAACTGGGTCTAGCCATGGAAGAGAGCTTTGAGAAGGTATTCGGCATGAAGGCGGAGAGGACAGTCCCATCCTTCATCAGCGAAGACAGGGTGAGAGAACTGACGCAGCGCAACTCATCCTGGGAATGGAACTTCGGCAGGGACATCCCCCTGGACGCGGTCTTTGAGAAGCGCTTCTCCTGGGGAGAGATAAGGCTCGAGCTGGGAGTTACGGCAGGCGTGATCAGCGCCGCGAGGGTCTATACCGATTCCATGGACTGGACCCTGGCGTCAAAGCTGAGGGAAACGCTCGAAGGCGCGAGGTTCGGCAGAGAAGAGATGATCTTTCGGCTCAGGTCTTCAGACGTCAAAGAAAAAGACGATATCATATCCCTGTTCCTTGAGCAGGATATCTAAGCATCATCAGCCTATCAAAGGCCCCGCAAAGGGCGTATTACAGGAGATAAAATGAACGACTATCAGCTTATAGTCATAGGGGCGGGCCCCGGCGGATATACCGCGGCCTTAAGAGCCGCCAAGCTCGGCCTCAAGACCGCCGTCGTGGAAGCCCGCGAGGCCGGCGGCACCTGCCTCAACAGAGGCTGCGTTCCCACCAAGGCCCTGCTCCACGTCTCGGAGCTCTATACCGAAGCGAAGAAAGGCGGAGCCATAGGCGTACACGCCGAGCCCAGCTTCGATCTTACCCAGGTCTTTGCCTACAAGGACCAGGTCACCCAAAAAATGTCCCAGGGCATAGAAAGCCTCTTCAAGGCCGCTAAGGTCACCCTGCTCAGAGGAAAGGGCAGGATAGAAGCTCAGGGCAGAGTGAGCGTCACGGCGGCTGACGGCAGCGTCAGCGAAGTCACGGCCGACGATATACTCATCGCCACCGGCTCCGTGCCCGCCATGCCTTCCATCCCGGGCCTGGATCTTCCCGGCGTCCTCACCTCCGACACTCTCCTCGAGGGGACCGACACTCTCTACGAGTCGCTGGTCATCATCGGCGGCGGCGTCATCGGCGTCGAGCTCGCCACCTTCTACGCTGAGCTCGGCACCAAGGTCACCATCGTGGAAGGCCTCGACAGGCTCCTTCCCAACATGGATAAGGAACTGGGCCAGAACCTGGCCATGAACCTCAAGAAGCTCGGTGTCGAGATCCATACCAAGGCCATGGTGAAGAGGGTCGAGCAGAACGAAGGCGGCATGACCGTCGTCTTCGCAAGCGGAGACAAGGAAGAAACGGTCAGCGGACAGTACGTCCTCTGCGCAATCGGCAGAAGCCCCTACTCCGCCGGTCTCTTCGCCGTGGGCCTGCAGCCCGAGATGAACCGCAGGAGCATTGCCGTCAGCGATCGATTTGAGACCTCCATCCCCCATGTCTACGCCATAGGCGACGTTTCCTCCAGAGTGCAGCTGGCCCATGTGGCCGCCGCCCAGGGGACCGCCTGCGTGGAGATGATCGCGGGAGTCGAGCCCACCGTCGATCTTTCGATCATCCCCGGCTGCATCTACAGCCATCCCGAGATCGCCTCCGTGGGCATGACTGACGCCGAAGCCAAGGCCGCCGGCATCACCGTCAAGACCGGCAAGTGCGTCATGGGCGGAAACGCCAGGACAGTCATCGCCGACGCCGGACGCTGCTTCATGAAGGTCGTAGCCGATGCCGAGACCGGACTCATCATCGGCGCCCAGCTCATGTGCCCCTGCGCCACCGACATGATCAGCCAGATCGCCCAGGCCATCGCCAATAAGATGGCTCCCGCCGACCTGCTCAAGGCCATGAGGCCCCATCCCACCTTCGAAGAAGCCCTGGGAGAAGCCCTCGAGGACCTCTGCGCGAAACTGGCAAAATAGGGCGCATCGCCAAAATGACATAAAAAGCCTTCCGATATCATTCGGAAGGCTTTTATCATGCGTTTGCGCCTGTCCTGCCGGAATTGCCTTTAGAAGGTGATGGACCCGCATATTTCCGAAACTTTCATTTTCCGCTCAAATCGGTTAAATATCTTTAACTATTTTCTCCGAAAGTATTGACAAGGGCATTTGACCGCGATAATATGAAGGCAGTTAAAGACCTCTAACCGAAAGGCCCGGCCTGAGAGCCGGCCCGAAAAGACAAAGGAGCGCAAATATGAAGAAGTCATTCAAGGTAAACGGTATCGACTGCCCCAACTGCGCGGCAAAGCTTGAAAGAGCAATACAGAAGCTGGACGGCGTTGAAGACGCCGTGGTGAGCTACGCCACCGCCAAGCTGACCCTCATCGCCCCCGACGAAAAGTTCGACGCAGTTCTCGAGGAAGTCTGCGCCCTGGCTCACAAGATGGAGCCCGACTGGGTCGTCGTCAGATAAGCCCGTCCCATGCCGGACATAAAAACGATACTGACTGCGGCCTGCTTCATCGCGATCTACATCGCGGTGGGAGGCCGCATTCTTCTTAAGGCGGCGAGGAACATTAAAAGAGGCGACGTTTTCGACGAAAACTTCCTCATGTGCGTCGCGTCCATCGGTTCCCTCTGCCTGGGAGAATACATAGAAGGCCTGGCCGTGCTCGCTCTGTACAGGCTGGGCGAGTACCTGCAGGACAGGGCCGTGGACAAGTCCCGCAGGGCCATATCCGACCTGATGGACATACGCCCCGACTTCGCCAACGTCGAGGTCGACGGGCAGCTGGTCAAGATCGATCCCGAAGAGCTTGATCCCGGTCAGCTCATAATAATCAAGCCCGGCGAAAGGGTCCCCGCCGACGCGGTCATCACCGAAGGCAGCTGCCATCTGGACAGCTCAGCCCTGACCGGCGAGTCCCTGCCCCAGGAGGTCCTTCCCGGCGCCGAGATCTACAGCGGCACCATAGACCTGGACGGAGTAGTCACCGCGAAGGTGCTGCGCCCCGCCGAGGAATCCACCGCAGCCAGGATACTGGAGCTGGTGGAAGATGCGGCCTCAAGCAGAGCAAAATCGGAAAAGTTCATCACCCGCTTCGCCCGCTGGTACACCCCCTCGGTCTGCGGAGCCGCAGCGCTGCTCGCCGTCGTACCCTCGCTGATCACCGGAGCCTGGTCCGTCTGGATAAAAAGAGCCCTGATCTTCCTGGTGGTCTCCTGCCCCTGCGCCCTGATAATATCGATACCCCTGGGGTTCTTCGCCGGCATAGGCGCGGCTTCGTCAAGGGGCATACTGATCAAGGGCGGCAACTATCTTGAGGCTCTCAGCAAGACCGACACCATGGTCTTCGACAAAACAGGCACCCTCACCAAGGGCATATTCAAGGTCACCGGCCTCTTCCCCGCCCCCGGCGTCAGCGAAGGCAGGCTGCTGGAGACGGCGGCCCTTGCCGAAAGCTACAGCGATCATCCCATCTCCAGATCTTTGCGCGAGGCCTTCGGAAACGAACCCGACAGGGCAAGAGTGAGCTCCGCCGTCGAGACCGCGGGACAGGGAGTCAGCGCCCTGGTGGACGGGAAGCAGGTCAGCTGCGGCAATCTCGCCATGATGAAGGCTCTGGGAGTTGAGGCCGAGCCCCTGACCAGGGCCGGCACCGCCGTCTACATCGCAGAAGAAGGAAGATTCATCGGCAGCGTGCTGATCTCAGACGAGCTCAAGGACGACGCGGCCGAAGCTGTGAAGAGCATCAGGTCTCAGGGCGTAAGAAAAACCGTGATGCTCACGGGAGACAGGGCCGAGATCGCCGAAGAGATCGCAGGAAAGCTGGGCATGGATCAGTGCTTCTCCGAGCTTCTGCCCGGGGATAAGCTGGCAAAGGTCAAAGAACTCAAGGCACAGGTGCCCGAAAAGAAGATACTGGCCTTCGCCGGGGACGGCATCAACGACGCCCCGGTGCTGGCAGGCTCCGACCTGGGCATCGCCATGGGAGCCATGGGTTCCGCCGCAGCCGTCGAAGCAGCCGACATCGTTCTTATGAACGACAGGCCCTCAGACATCGCCCTCGCCATGCGCATCTCAAAGAAGACCATGAGGATAGTCTACGAAGACATAGTGTTCTCGATAGGCGTGAAGCTTCTGGTGCTGCTGCTGGCAGCCCTGGGCATAGCCAACATGTGGCTCGCCATCTTCGCCGACGTGGGCGTCTGCATGATCGCCATCCTCAACTCGATGAGGGCTCTGAGGATAAAATAAACAGGCTGAGAAGCCCCGCTGCGGTGCGGAACCGGCCCGAACATGATGCAGAACTAAAAAACTCGCTTTCGCGAGTTTTTTATTGCGTTCAGTTATTCGATTCATTACCGGCAGCCGCCCGCCGGCCGTCATTACTGATCTTCCTGCAGCTTCAGCCACTCTTCTTTTGTCAGCCTGTTCAGGATGACCGTCCTGGTCTCTCCCAGCTGCCTGACCGGAACGTCTGCGACGGTCTTTACATACTTAAAGCCGCACTTTTCCTGGACCCTCCGGGAACCCGCGTTGCCTTCGTAATAGCCGGCTCTGACCGAAGCGCAGCCCAGAACGGTAAAGGCGCGCCGCAGCAGGGCTTCAGCCGCCTCGGTCGCTATGCCGAGGCCCCAGTAGGGTCTTCCTATCCAGTAGCCGATCTCGCACTCTTTGCCGCGGACAGGGTCATCGGGGCGGGGCATGAGGCTCGCGCTTCCGATGGGAAGGCCGGTCTCTTTAAGCACAACGGCATAGGTCTCGGGAGCGCTGAGTATATCCCTGATGACCTGCCTGCTCTCTTCGACGCTCTTGTGGGGAGGCCAGCCGGCTGTGGGCCCTACCGAGGGGTCGCAGGCATATTTGAAGCATTCTTCGGCGTCGTCCCCGCTCCAGGGGCGTAGTATCAGCCG
>JAFRWQ010000016.1 GCA_017437925.1 Bacillota bacterium | reverse complement strand
ACGGCGATGGTGCCGGTGACGGTCAGTATGGTGAGCAGTATGCGGGGCACCCTTCTGTACTCCTCAGCCCCTATGTTCTGGCCCACCATGGTGCCTCCAGCGGTGTTGAAGGCGTTGGAAGCCAGGCTCGCGACCACCTTGATCTTGTTGACGGCGCCGGTCATGGCGGACCACACGAGGCCGAAGGAATTGATCCAGCGGGTCACGTAGAGCATCGAGAACTGTATGCTGGCCGACTGCACGGTAAGCGGTACGCCCAGCCTGAACAGGGGCTTCATCATCTCCTTATCGATCTTAAAGCTCGAGAGCTTGAAGTCGAAGAAGAACTGGTCCCTCTTGTGTATAAGGTAGACTATCGAAACGATAAAGCTTAGGCCCTGGGCGATCACGGTTGCGAGGGCCGCTCCGAAGGCCATGAGGCCCAGGCCTCCCACGAACCAGATGTCCAGGACGGTGTTGAGTATCGCGGCGAAGGCGATGAAGAGGAAGGGCCTTTTGCTGTCTCCCATTCCCCTCAGGATCGCGCTGACCACGTTGTAGCCGTAGATGAAGACTATGCCCGCTATGCAGGTCACTGTGTAGTTGACGGCTTCGGAATAGGCAGCTTCGGGAGTGTTGAGCCACTGAAGTATCTGATGGCGGAAGATGAAGCAGCAGGACCCCATGATCACAGAAGCCCAGAACAGGAAAGTGAACAGAGTGCCTATGACCCTGCGCACGTTGTCCTTCATGCCGGCCCCTATGAACTGGGAGATAACTATCTGACCCGAGTTGGAAAAGCCCATGGAAATGAAGGTGAGGAGCCTGAGTACGTCTCCTCCTATGGCGACCGCCGACATGCCGGCGCTGCCGCACACGTTCCCCACCACCACCATGTCCACGATGTTGTAGACCGCCTGAAGCAGGTTGGACATGAACAGGGGCAGAGAGAAGCTTATGAGGGTCCTGGTCACGTTGCCGGTGGTAAGGTCCCTTGCCAGAGTCTTTTGTTCAGACATAATATCTCCGTTCCGCAAATTGCAAACAATGGATTATACCACGAAAACAGGGAATGTGAACATCAAATTTGACCGCGTCAAGGGCGCTGCATTCAAAAACCGCCGTTTTGGGGAAATAAAAACTCCCGAAGACGGATCTTCGGGAGTCTGTTTCGATCGTTTTTGTCCTGACGGATGCCTTACTGGCCCATCTGCTTGGCGACTTCTTCGGCGAAGTTCTCGTTCCTCTTCTCGAGGCCCTCTCCTACTTCGAAGCGAACCATCTCGACGACCTGGATGCTCTTGCCGAGCTCCTTGGCGACGCCGTCGACGTACTGCTTGACGTTGATGTCTCCGTTCTTTACGAAGGCCTGGTCAACGAGGCAGACTTCCTTCAGCTGCTTGTTGAGGCGGCCCTGGATCATCTTCTCGACGATGGCCTGGGGCTTTCTCTTGTTCTCAGGCAGCTCGTTGTTCTCGTTCAGAGCCTGGGCGAGTATGACTTCCTTCTCATGGGCCAGGTAAGCGTCGTCGATGCCGTTCTGGTCGACGAACTGGGGCCTCATGGAGCAGGCCTGCATGGCGACGTCCTTGCCTACGACGGTGACTTCCTCGGCGGAGGCTTCGGTCCTGAGGCCGATGATGACGCCGATGCGGCCGCCCTGGTGCAGGTAACCGATGTACTTGACGCCTTCGGTACCGCACTTGGCGATGCGGCGGATGTTCATGTTCTCGCCTATGGTGGCGATCATGCTTACGAGGGTATCCTGGACGGAGACTCCGTCGGCATACTCGGCGTTCTTGAGGCAGTTCTCGCAGGAACCGTCGGGAAGGTTCAGGGTGATCTCGGCGACCTTCTCAACGAAGCCGATGAAATCGGGGTTCTTGGCGACGAAGTCGGACTCGGAGTTGACTTCGACGGCGGCGGCCTTGGTGTGGTCGGCGTTGAAGGCCAGTCTTACCAGACCTTCGGCGGCGATGCGGCCGGACTTCTTGGCGGCCTTGGACAGGCCTTTCTCTCTCAGGTAATCGATGGCCTTTGCCATGTCTCCGTCGGTCTCGACGAGAGCCTTCTTGCAGTCCATCATGCCGGCTCCGGTGGTCTCACGAAGCTCTTTTACCAGTGCTGCGGTAATAGCTGCCATTTCTTTATTCCTCCTCTGCCTTCTCTTCGGAAGCTTCTTCAGCGGTCTCTTCCTCTGCCTCTGCGGGCTCCGCGTTCTCGGCGGGAGCTTCGGCGAAGGATTCGCCCTGCTTGCCCTCGATGACAGCGTCGGCCATCTTGCTCATGATGAGCTTGACGGCTCTGATGGCGTCGTCGTTGGCGGGGATGACGTAGTCGACGTCATCGGGATCGCAGTTGGTGTCGCACATTCCGACGATGGGAATGCCCAGGATCCTGGCTTCCTTGACGGCGATCTTTTCCTTCTTGGGATCTACGACTATCATGGCGCCGGGCATGCCCTTCATGTCCTTCATGCCGCCCAGGTACTTCTCGAGCTTGTCTCTCTCCTGGATGAGCTTGAGGACTTCCTTCTTGGTCAGAGCCTCTAAGGTGCCGTCGGTCTCCATGGCCTTGATCTGGGCCAGTCTCCTGATCCTCTCGGAGATGGTCTTGTAGTTGGTGAGCATGCCGCCCAGCCATCTCTCGTTGACGTAATACATGTCGCAGCGCAGGGCCTCGTCCTTGATGGCGGCCTGAGCCTGCTTCTTGGTCCCCACGAAGAGAACGGGTCTGCCCTCGGCGGACACGGTCTTCACGAAATCATAGGCTTCGTCCATCTTGTAAACGGTCTTCTGCGGGTCGATGATGTAGATGCCGTTTCTCTCGGTGAAGATGTACGGAGCCATCTTGGGGTTCCATCTTCTGGTCTGGTGACCGAAGTGTACGCCGGCCTCCGGCAGCTGTTTCATTGAAATAACTGACATTTGTTTTTACCTCCCGGTTGGTTCTTCCACCCGGCGCTTTGCGACCCTTGCGGGCACCGTAGGCTATCCGGATGTGACAATTGATCTGAGCCTAAAGGCTCAACAAAATATGCTCACATAAAATGCGCGCCTATAGAATATACTACAGGCGCGCCGGTCTTGCAAGTGGTTTTTTGCTGTTTTTCAAGGCTTTTCGGGCTTTTTCAGCCTATCAGGTCTCTTATTATCTCTCCCGCTATCATGAGCCCCGCGCAGGACGGAACGAAGGAGATGCTGGGGACGGGCTTCGCCCCCTTTACTATGGGTTCCTCGTCCGAAAAGAGGACCTTGACCCCTTTGTCTATCCCCTGCTGTCTCAGTTTTACCCTCACGGACTTGGCAAGGGGATCGGTATGGGTCTTTGATATGTCCTTTATCTGAAAGCGGTCCGGGTAAAGCTTGTTTCCGGTGCCCATGGATGATATCACCGGGACCCCGGCCGCCCTTGCGGCGCATATGAGGGAGATCTTCGCTCTCACGTCGTCTATGGCGTCGGCTATGTAATCCCAGCTTTCGATATTAAGTGCTGAGACCGGAAGGACCCTGCCCTCCTCAAGCTGCTCGTCGGATCCTATCCTGAAGGGAAAGACCTTAAGCCCGCATGAAGGGTTTATATCCCCTATCCTTTTAGACGCGGCTTTGGTCTTCATCATCCCCAGGCTTGAACGCAGGGCCAGTATCTGGCGGTTCAGGTTGCTCTCTTCGACCGCGTCGCTGTCGCAGAGGCCTAAGGTGCCGACTCCGGCTCTTGCCAGAGCCTCGCAGACGAAGCCTCCGACGCCTCCCAGACCCACCACCAGGACTTTGGAGCTCTTAAGCTTTTCGACGCCTTCTTCTCCTATGAGGAGGGCTGTTCTCTGATACATCAAGTCCATGGCAGAGCCTATCAGCTATGGGTTACATACAAAATATTACGTAAAGAAGATTAAGAACTACTGCTCTTCAGTCTGTTCTTCGCTCTCTTCCTCGGCGGCTTCGGTCTCGCCTTCGGCTTCCGCTTCGGCCTCATCAGCCTCTTCGGCGGTGGCTGCGGGAGTGGTCTCTTCCACTCTCTTGTAGCTGATCAGATCCTCGGAGATCTCCTGGGTCGCAACGGAAAGGGGCTTCTCGTTGTCGGTATCGAGGGTCAGCATGGGCTTTCCGTCGATAAGATCCCTCGCCCTCTTGGCGGCCATGATGGCCAGGGTGTACTTGCTGTCGACCTTGGTCTTGAGTTCGTCAACTGACGGATATAAAAGCATTTCTATTCCTCCTCGTATTTTCTGACCAGCTGCTCCGACTCGGCCCCCACCTTAAGGTGCTCGGCCCTTATGATGGTCCTGACGTCGTTTAAGGCGTCCGAAAGCCTGTCGTTGATTATGCTGTAATCGTAGTCGTAGATGCGGTGTATCTCGCTTAAGGCCTGGGAAGTCCGGGTCGCGATCTGCTCGGGGGTCTCCGTTCCCCTGCCCGTGAGCCTCTTCTTGAGGACCTCAAGGCTGGGCGGAAGTATGAAGATCAGCACGGCGTCGGGATAGGACTGCTTTACCTGCGCGGCCCCCTGCATCTCTATCTCAAGGATCACGTCTCTTCCCCGCTCTAGCTTTTCAAGGACGGCGGCTCTGGGAGTCCCGTAGAAATTGCCGTAGATCTCGGCGTATTCCAGAAGCCCTCCCTCGGAGACCGTCTTCATGAACTGCTCGCGGCTCACGAAGAAGTAGTGGACTCCGTCGGTCTCTCCGGTCCTGGGAGCCCTGGTGGTCATGCTCACGGAAAGATCCAGCTCACCGCTTTTGACCAGTTCCCTGCATATGGTGCCCTTGCCGGTGCCCGAGGGGCCCGAGAGCACTATGAGTCTGCCCTTTTGCATCGTCTTTCAGCCTCTTGCAATTAATGAAATACTACTGCAATTGATTAATATAACCCATCGGAAGCAACAGTTCAAGCACAAAATTAAATATAAAGACCGCCTCCGGCCGGGACGGTCATGTTTGTTGTCTGAGGGTAAGGACGACGGGACGACTCCTATCTAAAGTATTAACCGGATCGTTCAGACAAGTGGATTATACTGCCATTATTTACCAATGTCAATATATTCCTGTTAATACTTTACATATTTTCGAGCGGTCCCCTACTCTATGTTCTGCACCTGCTCCCTTATCTTCTCGATCTCGGCCTTGAGGAGCAGGACCTTGTTGGTGATATTGATGTCGTTGGCCTTGGAGCCCGTGGTATTGGCCTCCCTGTTCATCTCCTGGACGAGGAAATCCAGCTTCTTGCCCGAGGGCTCGTTCGAAGCGCATATCTTTCTGAACTGGGCGGTGTGGCTCTTGAGCCTCACCAGCTCCTCCGTGATGTTGGACTTGTCGGCAAACACCGCGGCTTCCAGCAGCAGCCTGTCCTCGCTGACCGCGGCTCCCCCGCCCAAAAGCTCCGCCATCCTCTCCTTCATCTTTGCCAGATAGTCTTCGGCGACCCTGGGAGCGTATTCTTCTATCTCGAGGGCTGTCTTTTCTATGAGATCGTTCCTCATGAGCATGTCTTCCAGAAGCTTTTCGCCTTCCAGGCTCCTCATGGCGTCAAAACGCGCGCAGGCCTCCTCCACAGCCCCGGTCAGTTCCTTTAAGACCAGTTCCTCGTCCTCTTCCGCGGGTGCGAGGGACAGCACGTCGGGCATGAGGGAGATGAGCCTCAGATCCGCCTCTCCCGAAAGCCCCGGCAGGCTCTCCTTTAAGAACATCAGGTTTTCATAGTACTTTTTCGCCAGGGGAAGGTCCAGCCTCACGTCGCTGTCGGATACTCCCGCGGCCTCCACGTTTATCATCACGTCTATCTTGCCCCTGGTGGTGCAGTTCTTGACCAGGGCCTTTATCGCGTCCTCGGCGAAAGAAAAGCGCCTGGGCATCTTGACCGTGATGTCGCAGTAGCGGTGGTTCACAGCCCTTATCTCGGCGGTCACCGTCCTGAATTCGTCGCTGTAGCGGCCGCGGCCGAAGCCTGTCATGCTCTTGATCATTGTCATCCCTCTCACTTTAGTGGTATTATGCTAATGATTTTAGCACATATCGAAGAATATGACCAACGAGGTTTTTAACTTACATGGCGTTTGACGGAATAATGACCGCAATAGTCGCAGAGGAGCTTTCGCAGAAGCTTGCGGGAGCCCGCATAGAGAAGGTGCAGCAGCCGGAGCCCGACGAGATCATCATGCAGGTCCATACCCCAAGGGACGGCAGGAAGAAGCTGCTCATAAGCGTTTCCTCCCAGGCGGCCAGGGTCCAGTTCACGGGCCTCTCCTACGAGAACCCGGCCCTGCCCCCTTCCTTTTGCATGCTCTTAAGAAAGCACATTCAGGGCGGCAAGATAGGCAGGGTCTTTCAGCTCGAGACCGAGCGCATCATATGCTTTGACATAGAGACCGTCAACGAACTGGGCTTTTCGGTGAGCAGGCGCCTCACCGCCGAGATCATGGGAAAGCACAGCAACCTGATACTTACCGATATTGAGGACGGACGCATAATAGACGCCATAAAGCACATATCGGTGGACGTCAACAGGGTGCGCCAGATACTGCCGGGCCTGACTTACAGCCTGCCCCCCTCCCAGGGAAAGCTGGACTTCAAGACCGCGTCCTTTGAAGACCTGAAAGACCGCATAGGCCTTGAGGGCTCCGTCAGCAGGGCCGTCCAGGGCTTTTCTCCCTCCCTTGAGAACCAGCTCTTTGAAGAGGACCTGGCAAAAAGGGACCCCGCTGCCTGCGCCGAAAGGATCATCGCTTTAAGAGAAGACATAGCGGAGGGAAGGCTCGACCCCAGAGTATATTACGACGAGGACAAAAGCCCCAGGGACTATCACGGAGCACTGCTCCCTGTCTACGCCCAAAACCTTGAAAACAAGGCCTTCGCGGCCATAGGCGAGGCCATGGACGCCTTCTATTCCCAGAGGCTCGACAGCAACAGGGTCATGCAGAAGGCAAGGGATCTTTCAAGGACGGTCACCGCCCTCACCGACAAGCAGCTGCTCAAAAAACAGAGGCTGCTCGAGGAGATCAAAGAGGCGGAGGAAGCCGACCGCTACCGCGTCATGGGCGAGCTGCTCAACGCCAACCTCCACCTGGCGAAGCCTGGGGCAAAGAGCGTAAAGGTCGTAAGCTACTACGACGGAAGCGAAGTCGAAATACCCCTGGACGAGAGGCTCAGCCCCTCAAAAAACGCCCAGGCTTTCTTTAAGAAATACTCAAAGCTCAAGAGTTCAAGAAAGGAAAAGCTTGCCCAGCTGTCCGAGTGCGAAGAGGACATAGCCTACCTGGACTCGGTCTCGGGCCTCATCCCCGCCGCCTCCACCTACGAGGAGCTGGAGCTCATAAGGTCGGAGCTCACCCAGCAGGGCTTCGTAAGGGCGAGAAAAGCCCCGGGCAAGGCAAAAAAGTCAGGGCCCAGACCCAGGCGCTTTGAGACCTCCGAGGGCTACACCCTGCTCGTGGGAAGAAACAACATCGAAAACGACCACATCACTTTAAAGATGGGCAGAAAGACCGACTGGTGGTTCCACACCAAGGACATACCGGGCTCCCACGTGGTCCTGGTCTGCGAGGACAGGGACCCCTCCCCCGCCATCATGTACGAGGCGGCCTCGGCCGCCGCATGGTTCTCCAAGGGCAGGCAGTCCCAGAACGTGCCCGTGGATTACGTCCAGATAAAATACATAAAAAAACCTGCCGGGGCCAAGCCCGGCAAGGTCATATTCACCAACAACGGCACAGTCTGGGTCGATCCCAAAGACCCCTCCGACAAAGGGGAAGACAGCCGTCAGTAGACTTCGAGCCTTCCCTCCACATGGGCGTCAAGCCCGTCGTGGGTGGCGAAGAACTCCTCGATAATGTTGTTGAACGAGGTCGCGACCACCCGCGGCCTCATATTCTTTTTGACTTCCTCAAGGGGCACGCCCAGGAAATCGTCGAAGTTCTTGTAGTGATAGTTCTGGACCGCGATCTTAAGGCGCGTGTCGTCCGTCACGTCCTCGCCTCTGAATTTGAGTTCTTCGATGGTATGGGTCGCCTTGCAGTACTTTATCCTTACCCCGGTCGAGAACTGGTAGAACTCGGTCTCTCCCAGCCAGGCTTCGTCCCTTAATATGTGCTTGATCATCTGCCTCCACTGGGCTCCGGTGACCTCAAGCATCCAGACGCTGTCGTCGAAGGGCGTGTTCTCAAGCATGTCCTGATACTCCACTATGGGGCCCATGGCCTTCTTTCTTATGCTGCCCGAGCCAACAAGCATGATGTCAAAACTGCTCTCCCATTGCATGGCGTCGGCGTAGAGATTGCCCATCTCCGTCTCCTGCTCGCGGCCGGGATGTGTGAGCTCCCTTGCCCAGCGGGTGACCACCCTCTTGTACTTGCTGTCGGTCTGCGTGCGGTAGCTGTCCAGGAGGTCCGCCATTATGGGGTCGTCTTCCGCGGTCTTCTCATTGATGGGGACGGTCTTCCACTTGAAGGCCGCTATCTTCTTCGCTTCGGTGTCGTACTGAAGGTCTATCTGCCCTATGATGGAGGTGCCGGTGCCAGCCTGCACTATGGGCACTCCGTTGACGAAGTCGGGAGCGTCCATGAAGGTGTGGGAATGGCCTCCGATTATCATGTCGATACCCCAGTCGGGATCCAGAAGGGCCGCCAGCTCCCTGTCCTTCTCATAGCCTATGTGGGTCAGCAGCACCGTCATGTCTGTGTGGACGGTGCGGTAGTTGTCGCAGATTATTCCGACCTCTCTCGCCGCCTGCTTTATGTCTATGAAGCTTCCGATGATCTTCTCTGTCCTGGTCGAAGCCAGCACCTCGCTGGTGAGTATGCCTATGAACATTATCCTCATTCCCCCGACCTCTATGTTGATGTAGGGGGTGAAGAGCCTGGCGTTGTTCATGGTGACGAAGAGGTCGGCGTTGACTATGGGGAAGCGGGCGCATTTCTCCAGGAAGAGCAGATGGGCCAGGCCGTAGTCGACCTCGTGGTTTCCTATGGCGGCGACGTCAGGCCTTAAGTTGTTCATCAGGTCTATGGTCGAAAGGCCCTGATATTCGGAGTCTATGATGGAGCCTCTGAACATGTCTCCTGCCACTGCGTATATGACGTTCTCCTTCTCGGCCCTGACCTTGCTCACGTAGCCCGAGAGCAGGCTGAGGCCGCCGGTCTTTACGCCGTCCTTTTCGGTGGGAAGGAAGTCTCCGTGCATATCGTTGGAATGAAGTATGGTTAGTTTTTTGATGCTGTCCATGTCAGGCCTCCTTTTTTCGGGTCTCTTTATTTGATTAAACCATGAACGTGGCGATGCTTCAAGAAAAAACGCTCCGCTTTACGCGGAGCGCCCTGCTCTTTTCTCTTTGTTTAATTCTCCGCGAACTTGAGTTCGACTCCGGGAGCGTTCCTGAAATGGTCTATATGCTCCTTCACGTGTTTTCTGATGCCCTCTTCGTCGCCGGCTATGATGGCTTCGAGAATGAGCTTATGCTGGGCGACGCCCTTCTCCTTATTCTCTTTTGGAGGTTTTATGCTCTCAAGAACGCTCAGCACAACGCTGTCGAGGGAATCGACGCCTCTCGCCAGAAGGGTGTTGCCGCAGGCGCTGGCCAGCAATGTATGGAAGGCCACGTTGTAATTATCGGGAAGGAGCTTTCCGCTGATGGCGTCCTCCACGGTCTGGCACAGCAGGGATTTGATCTCGGAATCGGGATCTTTAGCGAACTCCTGCATGCAGGAGATGCAGACGGCGGTCTCGAGGGTCTCTCTGAATACGCAGAACTCCTCTAGGGTCACCGATTTGGCGATGATCTCGGGCGACGGGATCTTGGCCCCGAAGCGCTTTCTGAAGGCGTCGTCGAGGGGAGATTCCTTTATGTACGAGCCGCCTCTGGGACCTCTCTTGGTCTGGACTATGCCGTAGGCCGAGAGCAGCTGCATAACGGAAACGATGGTGGACCGGCAGACGCCGAACTGGGCGGCCATATCCGAAGCGACCAGCCGGTCGCCGGGCTTAAGCCTTCCGTCCACAACAGCCTGTATCAGGTGCTCGGTGATCTGATCCTCAACAGATTTAAGCATCGCAGGACTGAAAATATTCTCGGCCATTTGCGCTCCCTTCTTTGTGAGTAACCATTATCTTATCCTAATATTTATTATATGGGATAATTGAACGTATTAAAATCATTTTCAAGGAGCGTAAATGTCTGTCTTTTCTACAATTATTCTCTCCTAACAGTTATGACCGAATCCTCCGCTTAAAATCAGTTAGCACGCACAAATTGAAAGGCCATTCGTCTATTTCATAAACATAAGGAACGGATCATTGCCGCTTTTGGCCGGCTTTGGCCGCCTTCTCCCTGTTTATGCGCTTTCTGGTCTTCGTCTTCATGACCGACCAGCCGAAGCGGCCCAGATCTCCGCTCTTAAGCCCGTAGTAAAAACCGTGGCTGTAGGCCATGAGCCCTGCCTTTTCGAGGCAGATGCGCCCGTTTTCGTCTATAAGGTCTTCGTTTACGTGGACAGCCAGGATATCGGCCATGTACATGTCGTGGCTCCCCAGCCTTTCGACCTTGAATACCCTGCATTCCAGGTTCACCGGGGCTTCGGCTATCATGGGGCAGCTTACGATATCGGCGGCGGCTTTGGTGAGCCCCGCTTCCTTGAACTTGTCGACCCTGGCTCCCGTGGTGCAGCCGCAAAGATCGGTCGCCTTCGCGAGATCTTTGTTCGTAAGGTTTATGACGAATTCCCCGCTGTTTTCGACTATATCGTGGGAATAGCGCTGCTTCGCTATGCTTATGTAGGTCCTGGGAGGGTCCGAGCATATTATGCCGGTCCAGGCTATGGTGATGATGTTGGAGTCCTCCATGGTGCCGCAGCTGGCCATCACGGCGGGCAGCGGATATACCATGGTCGAGGGCTTAAAGCTTTTCTTTTCCATGCTTTCCTCCTTACCTGTGCCTCAGTTTTTCAACGGTCCTGACGTATTCCTCGGGGGGATCGGCCTGAAATTCCATGTACTGCCCCGTCACCGGGTGGACGAAGCCAAGTATGCCTGCGTGGAGCATCTGTCCGTTCAGCTTATAGGGCTGCTTCGCGGGGCCGTAGACGGTGTCCCCCAGAAGCGGGTGGCCCAGGCTCGCCATGTGGACCCTGATCTGGTGGGTCCTGCCGGTCTCAAGCCTCGCCTCTATCTCGGTGAAGCCGCTGAATTCCTCCAGGACCCTGTAATTGGTGACGGCGTCCTTTCCCGAGGATACTGTCGCCATGCGGAGGCGGTTTTTGGGGTCCCTTCCTATGGGGGCGTCGATCCTGCCCTT
>JAFRWQ010000140.1 GCA_017437925.1 Bacillota bacterium | reverse complement strand
TTTTCCGGGAGCCAGCATCTTACTCGCCTTTTCTCCGTCCAGATGGGACGGGAGCGGCCTGAGCATCAGTATGCCGTGGACCTTTTCGTCCCTGTTGAGGGCGTCAAGGGTCTCAAAAAAGACATCGGGGCTCACATCCGCGGGAAGAACAACGTTTTTTACCGCGACTCCCGTCTGCTCGCAGCGCTTCATCGCCCCTCTTTCGTAGGAGAGATCGTCGTCCCTCTCCCCCACTCTTAATATGGCAAGGAAGGGTTCGATACCCTTTTCCTTAAGAGTCGAGGCCCTTTTGGCGCTTTCTTCGGTCATCGCTTTAGCGGCCGGAGCGCCTTTAAGAAGTATTGCCATGGCAGTCTCCTAGAATCTGCTCACGACGGAATTGAATATCCTGTCGCAGAGCTCGGTATAAAGGTTCAGGTTATTGTTCACGTACCGGTCCAGGTCTTCGGCGTATTCCCTGTCCTTCATCAGCCGGGTGTTGACTTTGATGTTGACGGCGGCGCCCATGAGGGCGGCCTTGCAGAAGGCTACGCCTGTGGCCGCGTCGGAGACCATGAGCGGGCTGCCCTTGCCGGCGAACTCGCCCAGAAGCTTTACAGACTCCATGGTGAGCCTGAATATGCGAAGAGGCACTTCGGCGGCGTCTCGCAGGCACTTTTCCATGATCTTATCCCTTTCGGGATCGTCCTTGGGTATGCCGTAGGCCTTTGAGAGGGGCTCGAAGCTGTCGGCGTCGGCCTGTATGCACTCGAGCAGGCTCTCTCTGAGCTGCTGGGCCTTCTCCATGTTCCTGCGCAGCTCGTCTTCGACGGCGGCGTACTTCTTCTTGCCGACGGTGAACTCGCCGACCATGTCTCCGAGGGCTATGCCTATGGCGGATACAGCCGCGCAGGCTCCTCCGCCTCCGGGCACGGGCGACTTCGACGCCAGCAGTTCCGTGAATTCTTTTAAGCTTTTATTTTCCATATAAGGCCTGTGATCCTTTCGTATTTATCCGGCAAACCGATAAATACTCCTGTTATACAAAATGTTTCTATACGCAGATTATATCACCGAATGGGGCTGCTATAAACAGCGCTTGGATGGATATAACATGTTTTGGCGCGGGTCAATGAAGTATAAAACCGGTAAAAACAGTAAAATTCTTATAGGACCAGACTGTCCCCTCCGGCGAACTTTTCTCTGAGCATTGCTCCGAAGGCACGGTCTTCGTCGCTTTCAAGCTTCGGATCATTTTTCAGCAGCTCCGCGGCGTCTTCTCCCGCTTTTTTCGCGACCGCCAGATGCTTCGCGGGATCCGCCAGCGTGAGCTGGGGCAGGCCGTGCTGCCTGAAGCCGAAGAGCTCGCCCGGGCCTCTCATATCCAGATCCTTTTCCGCGATGTAGAAACCGTCGCCCGATGAGCAAAGTATATCGGCTCTTTCTTCGGCGATCTCCTGGGCTTCTCCCAGTATCAGCAGGCAGTAAGAGAGATCTCCTCCTCTTCCGACCCTGCCTCTCAGCTGATGGAGCTGGGCAAGGCCGAAGCGCTCGCAGTTTTCTATGAGCATGACGGTGGCGTTGGGCACGTCTATGCCGACTTCGATCACAACTGTGGAGATGAGGACAGAAATCTCGCCTCTTCCGAAGGCTTCCATGACGCTGTCCTTATACGAAGGCTTCATGGCTCCGTGGAGCAGCCCGCAGCTTATGTCGGGGTGCTTTTTCGTGAACTCGGCATAAAGGCTCTCGGCGGATCTTCCGCTCACGGAATCAGGGTCTTCAATGAAAGGCGCGACTATGTAGGCCTGCCTGCCCGACGCGACCTCCGAAAGCAGCAGCCTGTAGGCTTCTTCCCTGCTCTGTTCGATGTATTTCATCGTCTTTATGGGTTTCCGGCCCGGGGGAAGCTCGTCCAGGACCGATACTTCAAGGTCCCCGTAGAGGACCACTGCAAGGGTCCTGGGAATGGGGGTCGCAGTCATGACCAGCACGTGGGGATTGAAGCCTTTTTCGCTGAGCTTTTTTCTCTGGTTCACACCGAAGCGGTGCTGCTCGTCGGTGATGACCAGGGCAAGGTCCCTGAAAGCAACGCCCTCGGAGATCACAGCGTGGGTCCCGACTGCGACAGAGGTCTCTCCGGATGCAAGCCGTGCGTATACGGCTTTTTTCTCCGCCTGAGTCATCGAACCTATCAGAAGATCTGCTTTGATCCCGAGAGGTGAAAGGCTCTTTGAAAGGTTGGCGAAGTGCTGCTTCGCGAGTATCTCCGTAGGCGCCATGAAAGCGCCCTGAAGTCCGGCGCCCGCAGTCTCGCACAGAGCAGCGGCGGCTACGGCGGTCTTGCCGCTGCCGACGTCACCCTGAAGGAGGCGGTTCATTGCGGTGGTCTTCTTCATGTCCGAGAGTATCTCTGAAAGACAGCGCTTCTGAGCCCCGGTGAGCTCGTACGGAAGGCTCGCCAGGTATTCCGCGGCTTTGCCAGAGCTTACAGACCTTCCTTTTCTTCCCTGTCCGAAGCGGTCCTTTGAGAGCAGAAGAGCGGATCTCAAATAAAAGAACTCCTCGTAGATGAGCCTGTATCTCGCGATCTTATAGGCGGTCTCATCCTCGGGGAAGTGTATGCTTCTTAATGCCATGTCTCTTGAGCAGAGATTGGCAGTCTTTATTATCGATTCCGGAAGAGTCTCCGGCTCCTCCTCGCAGGCGTCGAGAGCCTGTGAGGCATATTTTCTCATATCCTTTTGGGAGATGCCGGCGCATAAAGGATATACGGGAAGTATGCGCTCATCACCGTCGGAGGACAGGCTGAAGTCGGGCTGGAACATGGTGACCCGCCCGTTTTCGACCTTTACCTTGCCGAAGAAAAAGTACTCGGAGCCCTGCTTAAAGGCCTTGTCCAGGTAAGCGGCATGGAAAAAGAGCAGCTCAAGGCGGCCGCTCCTGTCTTCCGCAAGCACTCTGAGCGTGCGGTTCCTGCCGAAGCCTCTTCCCTTGGTCACAAGAAGGACGTAAGCCCTCACCAGGGCTTTCTCGCCGTCCTTAAGGGAAGAGACCGGTCTGGCATTCCTTCTGTCCTCGTAGCTCCTGGGATAGTAGACGGCAATATCGGACAGGGTCTTTATGCCAAGCTTTTCAAGGCTAGCGGCTTTTTTCGGACCGACGCCTTTTAAAACGCTTACTCTGTCACTGCCCGTCACGTTTAAGGCCCTCCGCCGCCCTGATCCCTCTTAAGCTGTAGCTTATATCTCTTTGGGCTATTTTTTTCGAATAGACTCCGGTGACCTGTACAGCCACGTCCCACACCTTGAGCTGAAGCATGGATCCTGCTGCTTCGTCTATGCTGAAGATAATGTCGCGGCAGGTCGAGCCTATGCTTGTCCCGAAGCTGAGGACCAGGTACAGCTTGACATATAGGCCTTTCTCGTCATTAACGACCTCTTTCTCAGCCAGCGCGTCAAAACCGCCCAGCTTGAACAGTGTGTCCGAAGCGGAGCCCTTGTAATTGGCCAGCCAGACCTTGCCCTTGTAAGGCTCAAGAGCCTTGTGGATGATCTGTTCCAGCAATATGCTGTTGAGGCTTATGAGACCGTTTTCGTTGTTTTCTTTTGCCAGCATGCCTGAGTATCCTCAGCCTGTATCAGGCTTCGAAGCGTTCCCTGTCTATCCAAAGGCCGAGGGCCGGGTTGGGGATATAGTAGATGTCTTCTCCGTCAACGGTATTGTAACCGTATTTAAGCTTGTCGGGACCGTATTTTGCGGCAAGTTCGTCATAGGAAGCGCTCTTAAATCCTACGGACCTGATCTCTTCTTCGCTGATGTCTTTGACCGCGTAGGTGACAGTAAAGCGTCCGTCGGTAGAACCGTGTATCAGATGGGCTGCGGCGCTCATATTTTCTCTTAGGTCGCCGTTCTCCTCTTTCTTGAACATCTCAAGGATGTGCTGCCTTCCGGTGTAACCGTATTTGCGTATGAGAAGGTCGACGGCCGGGTCTTCTCCGAAGCGCTCAACGCCGGGCGCCATGACTATGAGTTCGCCGCCGTCCGCCATGGCCATCCTGGTGCGGTAGATCGCCTTGTTGCCGATCCAGGTGCTTTTGAATTCGGATGGATCCAGGTAAACGACGCACTTTTTGATGCCTTTGCCGACGAAATCGATGTTCCTCCTCTGCGCTTCCTTCACCGCTTCGCTGAAGCATTCCCTGCCTTCTCCCGCGAAGATCCCGTGGGTCCTTATGACCCCTCCGGGTGCCGTGGTGACAGTCAGCACAAAGAGTATCGGCCTTTCCTTCATGAAATGTTCGAAGGCGTAGTCGAAGATGAGGCGGACCGGGGTGTTTTCCCTGCCCATCATGCGTTCCATGCCGTAGACAGCGCCTATCATGTGGGACTTGCTTATCATGTCGCTGCCGCCGACGCCGACGAAAATGTTTTTGGCATGATTGGCCATGCCTATGACCTCGTGAGGCACCACCTGGCCCGGCGAGATGATAAGGTCGTACTTTTCGTCCGTAAGGAGGCGGTTGACCTCAACTTCGACAGGCTCGTTCCATATGCCCTCTGAAACTTCGGAAACAAAGTCAGCCGGGACCTCGCCCAGCTTAACGACTCCGTTCCTCCAGTCGTGGCGCAGCATTATTTCGTAGGGGATACCCTCGTACATGATGTTCCACTGCTCTTCGGAGACCGGCACATGGGTGCCGAGGGCGGGGAGCACGTCGACTGAGACTCCTCTCTCGGTCAGATACCTGTAGTAAAAGCGGGTTATGTATCCGGCGTTGGAGTGGAATCTTGAAAAGTCAGGGGGAATTATGAGCACGTTTTTGAGGCTCCTGCCTTCCAGGGTCTTCAGCAGCAGCCCGTCTATCTCTTCGTTTGTAAGCCCATGAGGGCTTTCCGAGAGTCTGTAAATATCCTTCATGACCTTCTCCCATTTATACTCCGCTGTAGGCAGAGAAGCCTCCGTCCACAGGTATCACTATGCCGGTGACGAAGGAGGCCGCGTCTTCGTTTACCAGGAACATGAGAGCTCCGTTGAGCTCCTCGGGCTTCCCGAAGCGTCCCATGGGAGTTGCTGCAAGGATCTTGCCGGTCCTGGCGGTGGGAGTCCCGTCCCCGTTCCAGAGTAAAGCGGCGTTCTGCTTTGTAGAGAAGAAGCCGGGGGCTATGGCGTTGACCCTTATGCCCTCTCTGCTGAAGTGGACGGCCAGCCACTGGGTGAAGTTGGACACGGCGGCCTTGGCCCCCGAATACGCGGGTATCTTGGTGAGCGGCGTATAGGCGTTCATCGACGAGATGTTTATGATGCTGCAGCCTTTTCTTCCCACCATGTCTTGTGCGAAGACCTGGGTGGTCAGCAGAGCTCCGAGAAAATTCAGTTCAAAAACTGCCTTTATGCCCTCTTCGTTGAGATCAAAGAAGGATACCAGTCCTTCGTCTACGGCCTCCTTGCTGTAATACTCCATGCCCGTGGAAGTCTTGGGATCGTTGCCGCCGGCTCCGTTGATCAGTATGTCGCAGGGGCCGAAGTCTCTCAGTATGAGCTCGCGGCATTCTTCAAGGCGCTCTTTGTCAAGAACGTTGCACTTGTAGGCTTTGGCGGTGAAGCCTCTGGCGTTTATATCCTCAGCCAGGGCGTCTATGGGCCCGCTGCTGCGGCTCAGGAGGGCGACTTTCGCTCCCGCTTCAGCCAGGGTCTTTGAAAATACGGAGCAGAGCACTCCGCCGGCTCCCGTTACTACTGCGACCTTTCCGGAAAGGTCGGTTCCGAAGGTAAAACTCATGTTCACAGTCCTTTCAGTTTATACGGTATAGCTGTCGGCGGTGGTGTTTCCGCCGTGTCCCGTCCAGTCGGCGTGGAAGAACTTCCCCCTGGGCATGTCGATCCTTTCAAAGGTATGGGCCCCGAAGTAATCCCTCTGGGCCTGCAGCAGGTTGGCGGGAAGCCTTTCGCTGGTGTAGCCGTCGAAGTAGCTTAAGGCGGCCGTCATGGCGGGAAGAGGTATCCCGCTTGAGATGGCGGCTGCGCATACCCTTCTCCAGGAGGGGATCAGCGCTTTCACGGTCTCTTGGAAATAGGGATCCAGGAGCAGGTTCTCAAGGGCGGGATCCTTGTCGTAGGCTTCCTTTATCCTGCCCAGGAAGGCGGAACGTATTATGCAGCCTCCCCTCCACATGAGGGCAATGCCGCCGTAATTGAGGTTCCAGCCGTAGGTCGCGGCCGCGGATCGCATCAGGGTGTAGCCCTGGGCGTAGGAAATGATCTTGGAAGCGTAGAGGGCCTTTTTTATGTCTTCTATGAAAGATTCCCTGTCACCTTCAAAAGGAGAGGCGGAGCTTCCGAATACCTTTGAGGCCTTGACTCTTTCCTCTTTCATGGCGGAGAGGCATCTGGCAAAGACGGCCTCGCCTATGAGAGTAAGGGGGACGCCCTCGTCGAGGGCCGAAATAGCGGTCCACTTGCCCGTGCCCTTCTGGCCAGCGGTATCCAGTATGCTGTCTACCACATATGCGCCGTTTTCGTCCTTATAATCCAGAATATCCGCGGTGATCTCGATGAGGTAAGACTCGAGCTCTGTGGAATTCCAGGCCTTGAAGACCTCGTGCATCTCCCCGTTGGACATGCCCAAGAGATCCTTCATGATCTGGTAGGACTCGCATATCAGCTGCATGTCTCCGTACTCGATGCCGTTGTGGACCATCTTGACGAAGTGGCCTGCCCCGTTCTCGCCCACCCACTCGCAGCAGGGGGACCCGTCGGGAGCTTTGGCGCATATCGCCTGGAAGATGGGTCTTACGATATCCCAGGCTGCGGGAGAGCCTCCGGGCATCATGCTGGGACCTTTGAGGGCGCCTTCTTCTCCTCCCGAAACGCCGGTGCCTACGTAGAGAAGTCCTTTGGATTCGACGCAGGCGGTCCTTCTCATGGTGTCGGTATACCTG
>JAFRWQ010000139.1 GCA_017437925.1 Bacillota bacterium | reverse complement strand
GGTTGCACTTGTCGGTCACTATGACGGTGCCCAGTATGGGGTCTTTCTTACGAAGAAGGACGGTCTTTATGCCGAAGCCGGCGAAGCAGAGGAAAGACGAGAGTTTCACGGGCCTGCCCCCTTTACTTATTATTTATCAGTGCTGGTAGCGCTCCCTCAGCACCCTGTAGAGCTCCGCGTGGGTCGCGTTGTAGTAGGGGCTGACCCAGAAGATGTCCAGCAGGCCTAAAGTAAGGGCCGCGAGTATGTACCAGCCGATGAAGGAAAGGTCCAGCACGAAGGCTCCCCACTTGTTGCCCATCATCATCTCGCTGGAGATATCCATGGCGCGCCTGGGATCGATGTTCGGTTCCTCGGAGAGGATGTAGGGCACCATCCTGTAGGCGTAGCCCTTGACGATGCCGGGGATGACCAGCAGCAGGCTCCAGAGGAAGATCGAAAGGTCCATCCTGAACATGGCCGAGACCACACCCTTGTAGTTCTCCTTTGAGAATCCCCAGCCGACCTCATTGAGCTGTCCGGGGGAGTAGGTGTTCATGAAGAAGAAGCGCCTGCAGCCCACCGTGGCCGGGTTGCGCAGGAAGATCGTTACCACCACGCTGAGCACTATGCCCAGGCCCGCGGCTCCGAGAAGCACCCCGCTTATGGCCATTTTACTGCTGTCGGGAAGGCTGTCCCACTTGAACATGATGTCGGGGATCTTGGTGCTGCCGCCGTCATTGACATTTATATTTACCCTGCTTCCGGTCGCTCCGGCAAGGCCCCCGCTTATGAGCAGCAGGATCAGCGAGACCAGCACGCAGTAAAGGTAATTGGCGCGGAAGGCTATCTTCGCCCTGTCCTTGAGTTCATATCTTGTCCACATTGAATAGGTTCTCCTTTGGGTATGTAAAAAAGTGCGGGACCGGGCCGAAAGCCCGGACCGTTTACCAGTATATCACCACTCGTGTTTTCTTGCAAAAAAACCTCCTTTGGTTTACGATGGTAAAAAAGGAGGAATTGAGTTTATGAATCCGAACAAGATGATCGATTTCCGCAGCGATACCGTTTCCCACCCCACTCAGGCCATGAGAGACGCCATGTACAACGCCCCCGTGGGCGACGACGTCTACATGGACGACCCGACCACCAACCGCCTCGAGCAGCTGGCCGCCGAGATGCTGGGCAAAGAAGCCGCCCTCTTCGTGCCCTCGGGCACCATGGGCAACCAGCTGGCCCTCATGACCCACACCCGCAAGGGCGACGAGGCCATAGTCAGCATCAACAGCCACATCTTCGAGCACGAGGTGGGAGCCGCGGCGGTGCTCTCCAGCCTCAACCTCAAGCCCCTGACCTTTAAGGACACCATACCCGATCCCAAGCAGATCGAAGCGCGCATCTGGTCCGGAGACATACACGAGCCCCCCACCAGCCTCATCTGCCTTGAGAACGCTCTCGCCAACGGCAGGGTCGTGCCCCTCGAGACCATGAAGGAGATCTGCGAGATGGCCCACGCCCACGGCATTCCCGTCCATCTGGACGGAGCCAGGCTCTTCAACGCGGCGACCGCCCTGGGCGTAGACGCGAAAGAGATAGCGGCCTGCACCGACAGCCTCTCCTGCTGCCTCTCCAAGGGCCTCTGCGCCCCCATAGGCGCCATGCTCTGCGGAAGCAAGGAGTTCATCGCCAGAGCCAGAAAGAACCGCAAGATGCTGGGCGGAGGCATGCGCCAGACCGGTATTCTCGCGGCGGCAGGCATCATCGCCCTCACCGACATGACAAAGCGCCTGGGAGAAGACCACGCCAACGCCAAGCTTCTCGCAAAGCTCCTCTCCGAACTGCCGGACGTCACCGTCGATCCCGAAGCCGTCGAGATCAACATGGTCTTCGCGAGCCTCAACTGGCCCAACATCGACAAGCTCTCGGCCTGGCTGGGAGAAAGAGGCGTCATCTTAAGGGGCAGCGGTCCCGCCTTCCGCTTCGTCACCCACTACTGGATAGACGAAGCCGACATCAGGCGCTTCATTGACCTTCTCAAAGAGTTCAGAGGTACGTACTGCTAAAGCTAAATGTGCCTCATCAGGTATTTATAGTACTCCACCGCGGGGATCAGCGTGTCCAGGGCGACGTACTCGTTTACGCCGTGTATGGACTTCAGCTGGTCCCTTTGCAGCGTAAAGGGAAGAAACCTTATGCACTGGTCGCAGACCCTGTCGAAGTAGCGGGAGTCGGAGCCGCCGGTCATGATGTAGGGAGTGACCCCCTCAAGGCCGGGGATAGTCGCTTTGGCGGCCTCTTCCGCCAGGCAGAAGGCCCTGCCCCTGTGGCCGGTGATGCGGGATTCCACGCTCCTCATGGTGACTTCGGTGGTGATTCCGAACTTCTTCGCGACCTTGGTTATGGCGGCGACGGACCCGTCCTGGCCCTGGTGGTGGGAGCACCTCATGTCGGCGGCGACCCAGGCCTGCCTGGGTATCACGTTGATGGCGTCTCCCCCGCCCGCCTGGGTGAAGGCGACTGTAGTCGCAAGCAGGGCTCCCACGGTGCCTCCCAGCTTGGGATTGATGAATTCTATGGGTCTCTTAAGCTTGTCGGCCTTTTCAAGGAGCTTTCCCTTCTTACCCATGAATGGAGCGAGGCGCGAGAACATCTCCCTTAAAGTGTCTGAAATTTCAACGTCGAAGACCTGATGAGCGTCCACGTAGGCCATGAACTTGCCCAGCCTCACCAGGGGGGAGTCTTTCTCGGGTGTGGACGCGTGGCCGCCTTCGGAAGTCGCGGTAAAGCGCAGCTCCACCACGCTCTTTTCGCCGACCCCTATCATGGCGATCGTGCCTTTGGCTCCCGCTATGGGGTCCTTCACCACGTCTCCGCCTTCGTCGAAGACCATCTCGAAGCGCTGGCCCTTCTCCTTCAGCATGGCCGAGATCACGTCAGCCCCGTGGCCCCTGATCTCCTCGTCGCAGCCGGTCTCAAAGTAAAAGTCGCAGGGCGGGACGAAGCCCTCCCTCGTCAGCTCGTCGGCGGCCCTCAGCATGGCCCAGAGGCCTCCCTTGTCGTCGAGGGTGCCGCGGCCCCAGAGCTTGCCGTCGGCTATCTCGCCGCTGAAGGGGCCCTTCTCCCAGCCCTCGGAGCTCGCGGGGACCACGTCGTGGTGGTTCATGAACATGACGGGAAGCCTGCTCTCGTCGCTCCCCTTCCACTTCATCAGGAGGGATCCGTCGTGTTCGCTCACCTCGCAGACCCTCTTAAGATCGGGGAACATCTCCCACATCAGGGCGTGGAAGCGCCCGAAGTTCTCCTCGGGGCTTCTCGCCGCCGGCTCGGACACGGTCTCTATCCTTATCATGCTCCGCAGCTCTTCGGCGTAGCGCATCGTTCTTTCTTCGTCCATCTTCATTGCCTCTCGTTTTAGTATGTTATCAGGGCTTGAACTCATTTAAGCCACTTATTTGAGCCCGGTCTAATTTATAAAACATACGACCCGGGCTTGGTCTCATTTCATAAACCCACTACTTGGGCATGGTCTCATTCAGTTCATCCAGCAGGTGTATGGTCCTGAACACCCTTCCGCAGCCGGGGCACTGCCAGTCGCAGACATTCTTCTTAGCCTTCCTGTGCAGCAGCTCAAGCTTTCCGCCGCAGACGGGACAGTCCGCCCCCTCGCCGGTCCAGAGTTTTTTCAGGAACCTCACGGCCTCGCCTCTGGCTTCGAAACCCAGTTCATCCAGCGTTGCTTTCTTCATAGATCCTCACTACAGCGCATGCCCGCCCGAGACCTTTATGACCTGCCCGGTGATCATGCGGGCCTGCTCGCTTGCCAGGAACACTATGGTGTTGGCGATGTCTTCGGGCTGTATGAGCTTGCCCATGGGTATCAGGGGCAGCACAGCCTCTTCGAGCTCCCCGTCTATCCAGCCGGTCTGGGTGGGCCCGGGAGCCACTGCGTTGACCGTTATGCCGTACTTTCCCAGCTCCATGGCGACGCTGCGGGTCAGGGCCTCCAGGGTCGCTTTGCTGGCCCCGTAGGTGATCTGGCCTGCGAAGACCTGGGCGGAGTCGGTGGAAAGGCTGATGATCCTGCCGTAGTCTTTAAAGCGGCGGACGAATTCGCGGGTCATCAGAAGGCTTCCCCTCACGTTGACCGCAAAGGTATTGTCGATGACCTCGCGGGTCACGGTCTCTATGGTGTCGCAGCCGGTCTCGTCGTCGGCCGCGGCGTTGTTGACCAGGATGTCGACCCTTCCGAAGCGCTCGATGGCTGCGTCGAAGATCTCCCTGACCTGAGTTTCATCTGAAATATCCTTTTCAAGGACAATAAACTCGACTCCAAGTTCGCGGAGCTTCGCCGAGACCTCCGAGGCGTCGTCGGCATTGGCTTTATAGTAGCGGTCGACGCCGTTTTTATCGGCCTTGCTCTCGTCGAAGGGCCGGTCGACCTTCTTGTACACCAGCACGAGCCTCGCTCCCTCGCGGGCAAAGGCGAGGGCCGTCGCGGCCCCTATGCCCCAGGGGTTGTTGGCTCCGGTCACCAGGGCGACGCGGCCCTTAAGTCCGTAATCTATCATATCATTCCTCCCGGCTGCTACGCTCTTCTTCAGGGTCTTCAGGCGCCTCGAGCCAGTTCTTAAGCGTATCCAGGACCGCAAGCTCTTCGGGACCGAGCTTGTAACTGCCCGCCAGCGAGAGATACTTAAGCACGTATTCTTCAGCGTCCTCGATCTCGGAGATACCGGCGACCGGACCCTCGTCGAGCAGGGCCTCCATTATGCGGCCTATTGCAGCGAACTCTTCCTTCGTGAGAGGGCCGTAAAGGCGCTCCGCGACATCCGCCTTCTCCCAGGCCGTGAGGGCCGAATAGGCGGGCATCACGTCGTTGTCGACGCCGTTCAGCAGTATCCACTCCCTGATATCGGATGTCTCGGGTTTAAGCAGGTCCAGGGCATGTATCCTGCCCCAGCCGCGCACCTTCTGCGCCAGGGCGAAGATCTCGGCGTTGCCGCCCTCCCAGCCCAGCATGTTGAGCACGGAGAAGAGGGTGAACTCGTCGCTGAGGCCCAGCGTTCTTATCACCTCTTTGGTGCGCTCGCTGTCCGGAACGAAGAGAGCCATCATTATGAGAGCGAATTTGACCGTCTCCCTGCCGCAGGATCCGATCATGAGTTCAAGCGCCGTTCTGTACAGATTGTCGGCGTTGAGCCTGTCCCGGCGGTCCATGATGAAGCGCTGCAGCTCGCCGATCATTCCGACGGCCCTGCGGACCTTACCGAGCTCCGAAAACGCCTTGTCAGCCTTCCTCGCATTGCCTTTTGCGGCATACCTTACAGCCCCAGCCATCAGCTTCGCGCCGGCCTCATCGAGCTTTTCGGGCAACATATGATATCGCACTATACCGTCCCGGGCGCCGTCGGCAAACCTCAGTTCCGAGCCTTCTTCGGGCGGAAGACTGAAACCCTCTTCAAGCCTGCCGTCCTTCATGCCATTAAGTATGCACTTGTAAAGCGAGATCTGACCGCTCATTTCTTTCCCTTCTCCACATGCTTCATGGTCGCGTACAGCCACGCGCGTCCGCAGACATAGTCTCCTATCATCACCTTGCCGTCATAGCGCACCTTGAAATCGAATACCATGTCAAAGGTCTTGATCTCCAGCGAATAGTTGGGAGAGTCTTCTTTCGCGTTGCTGTAGTAAGCGCCGCCCTGCACGACGCCCGAGAAGGCGATGGTCGGCTTCTGCCAGGAGTCATCTTCCGTCCACCCGGTCCTCGGTATGTAAGTGCCGATCGGAATCATAACTTCGGTTCCGCTGATGTGGTATTGTTTTTCCGCATACACGCGAAACTCGTCCTCACGCTGAAAGATCATGAAATCTCCCGAATATGCGCGTATGTCGAGCTCGCAGCGGGTCCCCTGCTTAAGGTCCATCTCCGAATCCTTATCGAGATCCACGTTCAGCGGCGCTCTGGACGACGTCTCCACCCGCGCCAGCATCCCCGCCTCAGTCTTCATGTATTTCATAAAAGTCATAGTGTTTAGCATGGTGTGTTCCTTTCCCGGGCAGCTTCGCCCCCCTAAAACGTTTTCCAGCAATTTGTCTTCAGGAAACCGGCAATGGTCTTTGGATCTTCACATTCATAGTAATCCACCAGAAGCTTCTTGAACAGAGGGACATTCGCCTCGGGTATCACAAGAAAACCCCGGCCGTGGGCGATGAGAAAGTGATTGGCGAAGATCACCGCAGCCCGCTTGTTGCCGTCGAGAAAGACCTGGGTCTTCATGGTGTACAGGCATAGGCGTATCGCCTTGTCGATGTCTTCGGCGCCGGACCCGAGTATCTCCTCGATCTCTTCTCTCACCACCGTTTCTATGGGAAGCGGCGGGACGTACGACGTACCGCCTATGGTCACGGGCACCCCGCGAATGCGGCCTCCGTCCGCAAAAAAGCCCTCGTTCACGAGCCTCGCGATGTGGCAGAGAACGTAAAGATCGCTCCTCGCCTGAATGACGCCGGGGTCCAGGATGAACTCCCAGGCGTGCTTCAGGTTCAGTATCTTCTGGACGTCGGTCGCCGTCATGCCGCTGACCCTGCCGTTGTCTATGATCTCCTCGGTCTGGGGGAAGGACGTGGCCACCCCCTCGAGCACCGCCTGGTCATATATGTTGGACTTCATGTTCGCCCTGGCGAAATCCAGGTTCTGCACCACCCGGGGCGGCAGCTCGCCCTCAAGGTAGCCCAGGTCGGCCAGCCTTCTGTCCAGCTTTCTGATCTGCTTTCTCAGCTCTCTCGCTTCTCTTGTACCGCGCAGCAGCAGCTGGTAGAGCTCGTCGGAATACGTGCCCACATAGGCCGAGGTCAGCTTGCTGCCGACGCGCTTTCTCGTATAAAGGTATTTCTGCCCTTTTACTTCTTTTATCTCGGGAGTGCCCTCATAGGGTATCTGCGAGAGCCTCGCGTTAAGCTCCGCCCTTTCGTTGAGCGCGGACCGTATCTCATCAAATCCCGACATAAGAACACCTCCGGTTAGGGAACATTTCACTTGGAATTATATATAAAAGTTCCCTAACCGTCAAGCAGTTAGGGAACTTTTTGTGGAAAAACCAGCGTAAATATTCCCTAACTCAATGTTTTGGAAATCGCAATCAAATTTTATCGCGTTTTCAGCATTAATAATGAAATGTTGACATTGCCGTTCTCCCGCAAAATGACTGTATTAAATCCAAAATAACGTAATGAAACGCTCATAATTAAACCTGAACAGGTCCCAGGTGTCACATTATCCAAGTAAAAAAGCCCCCCGCCATCCTCATGACGGGGGATAATATTGGATCATATGATGAGAATCCGGCGGCCTACTCCCACTCCCTCAGTATCCCGGCCAGCAGCTCGGCGGAGCGCTTCCAGCTGAAGCGGTCGAGCACGAGGCTGCCTGGGGCGGGGTCCCCCTGCATGATCTCGTCCATGCGTATGGGTTCGTAGACGGAG
>JAFRWQ010000138.1 GCA_017437925.1 Bacillota bacterium | reverse complement strand
GAGCCGCACGTCCCAATAGCGGTAAAGGCGGCCGTAGAATATGCAGACCAGGCTCACGAAAAGGCCCGCTATGCCTATGTCGCGGTACATTATGATAACGTACTTGCCCCACAGGCCTTCGAAGCTGTACTGATATACGGCAAGCATGACGTAGAGGGCAAAGAAGACCTCCATGAACCTATTCAGTTTTGTTTTGAACGCGGCCTCCGCCATGCTTCCTCCCGAAGGGAAAATATGCGCAAGGCCCCCGCTCCGAAAACGGGGCGAGGGCCTGTTTTTCAAGGGTTCCAGACATTATAACGCCTGTTATATAACAAATGTTTCAGGACTTACTTTTTCTTTGCCCTGGCCTTCTCGGCAGCCTTCCTGGCCTCCCTCTTGGCCCTGTTCTGCCTTACGACGGATCTGGGGACCTTGTATCCCGCATCCTTGATGGAGCGGGGACCCTTCACGTGGTAGTTGGCGGCATGGCGGGCGGCTTCATACTCTTCTTCGAGCCTCTTCCTGGCTTCCTCGACTTCGGCGGCCATGGCCTCGTCCCTGGCCCTCTTGTTCTCGGCAGCTTTTGCGGCCTTCCTGGCGTCCTTTTCCTTCTCTTTGGCTATGATCTGCCTGGCCTCGTCTACGCTTATGCCCTTTTCTTTAGCCATCTTGTAGGGATTGTACTGCTTGGCGCCGTCGTTTCCGGCGTCTCCGCCCTGCTCCTCCTGGGCCTTCTTTGCGGCCTTGGTGGTGGCGAAGAACATGAAGCCCATCATTCCCATCATGAGGCCCATGCTGATCCAGTTGTCTATCTTGGTATTCCTGGTCTTGAAGCCGGTCTTAAGGCCGTTCTCCAGAACATTGCCCGACTTGGACACCACGCCCGACGAAACGGTGCAGGTGTACTCGGTGTCGGCCACCAGCTCGCCCTCAAGTATGAGCCAGAGCTGGTCGGGATACTTCTCTTCGGAATACACCATCTGGAAGGGGATCTCGTTGCCTTCGGGATCGGTGATCTTGAAGCGGCTGCTGTTCTGGTCCACGTTGGGGCCTATCATGTCCTCGCTGAAGGTGAACTTTATGGCCATGTTGGATATCTGCATGCCGGTCTTTCCGTCCTTGGGGGAGATCCCGGTCACCTGCAGACCCGCGGCGAAGCTTGCGCCTGTCATCAGCATCACCATGAGCAGCATCATGCATAAGATCCTTGGAGCTTTCTTCATTTCGTAATTTCCTCCGATGGGTTTTCTTTATTCTTACCGGCGCGCAGGGAGCGGAAAAAATCCTTTAAAAGCTGTCCGCATTCCTCCTGCAAAAGCCCGTAGCTCACCTCTGCCCGGTGATTGAGCCTTTCGTCGGACACTATGTTTCTTAAGGAACCGCAGGCTCCGGCCTTGGGATCCATGGTCCCGATGAAGAGCCTGTCTATGCGGGCCAGGACTATGGCCCCGGCGCACATGGAGCAGGGCTCCAGAGTCACGTACATCTCGCAGCCGAAGAGCCTCCAGCCGCCCAGGGTCTTTGCGGCTTCCCTTATGGCCTTCATCTCGGCGTGGCAGGTGGGGTCTTTGTCGGTCTCGGTGGAGTTCCTTCCCCTTCCGACCACCCTGCCGTCCTTCACTATGACGGCCCCCACGGGAATGTCGCCCGCCTCTGCGGCAAGCCTCGCCTCTTCAAGGGCCATTCTCATGAAACCTTCGCGCTCGTCCATGACCCTTCGGCCCCCGCCGGCAATTCCACATAAAAATAGCAATAATCATATTAACACATGGATTACACTCTTGCAATTACAATATTTGTGGGCTATAATATTTCCGCAAAACGGACCTGCCCTCATAGTTAAACGGATATAACGGAGGTTTCCTAAACCTTTGTTCGTGGTTCGATTCCGCGTGGGGGTGCCAATTATAAAGCTCCGGCTGAAAAAATGCCGGAGTTTTTTGTTTTTCTGCTTGACAAATGTATACCGCGAGGGTAATTTTGTTTTAGGTCAAATCGATTTTCGTTAAGGAGGAAAGGTATGGCCTTTTTGTATGCATTTTAAGGCCGTGCCTTCAAAGGCGCGGCCTTTTTCGCGCCTTTCCCCCCAAACGCAATGAAAGGAGACCTGATACAATTGAAGAAAGAAACCGCCAAGCCCTTCTGGAAAAAGCAGCTGCTTGCCGTCACGGGCGGCAAGGCGGAAGCCGTGTTTGAGAACCCCGTCCTGGCCTTCAGAAGAGAAGCGAAAGCCGGCCTTTACGACTCCATGGCCGACGAGGAATACTGCGATCTTAAGAACGAGACCGAAGAGCTCTCCTCCGTCTGGCAGAGCGAGCGCAGGGCCAAGGCCGGAGCCCTGCTGCTCAGCGCCCTGAGCATGACCTCAGTGGACAAGGACCGCCTCGAGGCCTTGAGCGAGATACTCTCCGACTGCTCCGAAAGCTCGGTCTACGAGATGCTGGACCCCGAAGCCCCCGATAAAAGCTTCTTCGAAAAGGACTTCAGCTTTGAAGAGCTTGAGCCCGCTGAAGACGAAGAAGAATTCGTTATGCCCCGAAGGCCCGAAGGCCTGCCGCTCCTCGACGCGGGAAAGACCCCCGCAGAGATCTGCGAGTACCTGGACCTGCGCGTCTGCGGCCAGGAAGAAGCCAAAAAAGCCGCCTCCCTCATAATGTTCGGCCACCTGGAGGGCCGAAGGTCCACCGCCCTCTTCTGCGGCCCTACCGGCAGCGGAAAGACCGAGATCTGGCGCAGGCTCGCGAAAGCCTATCCCAAAAGAATAAAAATAGTAGACGCCTCAAGGCTCGCCGCCGACGGCTGGAAGGGCAGCTTCCACCTAAGGGACATCTTCGACAACGTGTCCGAGATATCCCTTGCGCGCAAAGGCCTCATAGTCGTCTTCGACGAAGCCGACAAGATGATATGCGAGAACCGCATCTCCTCTTCGGGCATGAACTACTCCGCCGTCGTGCAGAACGATCTGCTCAAGATGATTGACGGAGACGTCATCGAGTTCGGCTCCGACGGACCTGCCCAAAAGGCCTACAGAGCAGACTGCTCAAGGCTCTCCGTCGTGATGCTCGGCGCCTTCGAAGACCTGCTCTCTTCAAGGGCAAAAGCCTCGCAGGCCCCTATGGGGTTTCTGAGCTGCGAGCCGCCAAAAGAAGACAGGCCCATCGACATCGAAGACCTGATAAACGCCGGCATGCGCCGCGAGATCGCCGGCCGCATAGACCGCATAGCCTCCCTCAGCCCCCTCACGGAAAAGGACCTTGAGAACATACTGTTCAGCTGCGTGCTCCCCGACCTCTCAAACGAGACCGGAAGGACCCTCTTCCTGGACGACGACAGCGCCGCCCTCCTTGTGAAAGAAGCCGCCGCATCGGGCCTCGGAGCCCGCTTCCTCCGCTCAAAGCTTCGGACCGCCCTCGACGAAATGATTTTCGACGATCCCAAAGCCGAAGTTTACGCCATACGCATCTCTGAAGATGCCGCCTGATAAGGCGGCGCGAAAGGAAAGACCATGATAATCGCGACCTACGGCCCCGCCCCCGAAACCAAGCTCGAAAATACCGACCCCGGCATCAGAAAAGCCCTGTACGAAAGCCTGGGCTTCCGCATCCACGGAGAACCCGTCTGGTGCTTCTATGCCGGGGACCCGGTCTCGTTCTGGGTAAACAGCCTTCTGAGCATACCCGTCTGCCCCGAGATCCTCACCGTCAGCGACATGGACCCCAATTACGTCTACGCCATAGACAAGATCCACTGGGACGCCTACCTCAATTCCGACGGCGCCCTCACGCTGCCTCCCATTAAAAAAGCTTCGCTCATACCCCCCGAAGAGCTCTACAGGTACGAGCTGATCTCGGAGGACCTGGACTACGGCCTCCTCTACAGGGTCGACATCCGCATGGTAAAAGAAGCCTTCCTTTCGGGGACCTTCGACGAAGACTTTCCCGGTCTTTCCGGGCTGACCGCTCAGGCAGCAAGCGACGGCGCGGTCCTCGGAAAGATGATGCACGCCCGTTCCGGGGGCGCCAAGACCCTCGAGCAGTACGTGAGCCAGAGCGTATGCTTTTCTGTAAGGAACCTCTACCTTTCGACCCTCGCCTTCTCCAACTACGTCGACGCCCTGTGCGGAGGAGATTATCCCGTGCTTCAGAAGATGCTGGACCCCAACTACGTGAGGGACTACTACACCGCCGCCTACGCCGGATACGACGGAGCCCCGGACTACGGACTGCTCAGCGACATCAACGGCGGCTTAAGAGAAAACATCTTCTATTTAAGATAAGGAGAAGACCATGGAGACCGGAGGAAAACGCCTCGATTCGGTAAAAGAATTCTACGAAAGGACCAGGCCCGAAAACATCGATGCCCTGTGCTCGGAGCTTTCCGAACTGATCCGCCCGAACGCCCGCAGCGCCAAAAGCGGTGAGACCGAGTCCTGGCGCAATTCCCTGCCCGAGATCGCGGAGCTCCTCTATGACCTTCCTTCTTACCTTAAGAAGACCGCAAATGAAAGCGGGGAGTTGGCGGCCGCCATCGATAAAGAGATACTGGCCCTCGGCGCCTTAAAGGAAGACCCCGCCCTTTCGGCCTTTACGGCCTCCTGCGGCTTTAAGACCTTTTCCGGGGCCCCGGGAAGAGCGGATATAAAAAGGGGCCTCGACCATGAGCTCTCAAAGAGCCTGGGAGCCCTTGAAGAAAGCTTCGCGGCCTTAAGGGAAGACCGCATTTCATCCGCCGTTGAAAGCCTTAAAAAGCAGAAAGAAGCCCTGCTCTCCTGGAAAAAGAAGCTTTCTGCCCCCGCATCCCCCCTCGCTCTTGACGGAGTCGCGGTCGAGCTTGAATACAAGCTGCCCAAGCCCGAAGCCGCTGAAGGATCGCCGAAAAAAAACGGCCCCGCCCCCCGCATAGACGTGCTTTTGCGGGACGATGAGAGGAAGCGCTTCGCCATAATCGAGCTCAAGCAGTGGACCGAAGACTCCATGGAAGTCTTTGTCACAGAAGAAGACGGCGAAAAGCAGTGTGCCGTCCGGGTCACCCCCTACGAAAAGGACACCGAGCATCCGGCCTTAAAGGTACGCGACGAATACAAGGCCCTTCTCGCCTCCCTTGCGGGAGAAGGGGCCCGTATACGCTGCTTCGTCTTCCTCCACAACCAGTTCTACGACGGCGGCAGCCTCTTTAAGGCCGCATCCGAAGGCATAGACATATACGACGGAAAAGGCTTTAAAAACAACATTTTGTTTACAAGGATGCGCTGCAGGTCCCTCGCGGAGTCGATCGCGGAGCTTTTCCGCTGATCCTCCGGCTCGCGGTCCCGCCGTTTTCATAAAAAAACCTTATATTCTTACATAATTATTGTCCGGACACTTATTTTGCCTTTTTGACTTGCATTTATCTGTGTGCTATACTGAAATGTCAAAGGAGGCGTTTTTATAATGACAGAAGACAACACCCCCAAAAAAATACTGATAATTGAAGACGAAGCTTCGATCTCGGATATCATAAAATTCAACCTCGTAAAAGAGGGCTACAGCGTTGAGACGGCCTACGACGGCAAGGAAGGCCTCGAAAAGGCCCTGTCCTGCGGCTGCGACCTGATACTTCTCGACATCATGCTGCCCCTTATGGACGGCTTTGAGGTGTGCAAGAGGGTCCGCGAAAAGAGCAACGTGCCCATACTCATGCTGACCGCCAAAGAGGAGGAGGTCGACAAGGTGCTGGGCCTCGAGCTGGGCGCCGACGACTACATCACCAAGCCCTTCGGCATGAGGGAGCTCATCGCCCGCATCAAGGCCAACATCAGAAGGTCAGAGCGCATAGGCGAAAAGAGCGAGGAGCAGCCCGACGTCAAGGTCTTCGGCAATCTCGAGATAGACATGAACCGCTTCGAGGTGAGAAAGAACGGCGAAAGGCTTGAGCTGACCCTAAGGGAGTTCGAGCTCCTGCGCTACCTCGCCGAGCGCGAGGAGAGGGTCTTTTCCAGAGAGCAGCTGCTGGAGGAGGTCTGGGGCTACGAGTACTACGGCGACATAAGGACCGTGGACGTGACCGTAAGAAGGCTGCGCGAAAAGCTGGAGGACGATCCCGGCGATCCCCAGTACATAATGACCAGAAGAGGCATAGGCTACTACTTCAGGAGGCCCAAATAGGTGAAGAGGCACAGCAGCGTACGCTGGCGTTTAGTCCTCATATACTTCATGCTGGTCTTCATAGCGATGACCATAGTTTCGGTGTTCCTGATAGACCGCATAGAGCGCTACCAGATGGGATCCCTGAGGGACAATATCACCAACACCGTGAGCAGCAGCAACCTACTGAGCTTTCTGGAAAGCTTTGAGAGCCTCCCGGACCACGCGGACGAGATACAGCAGGCCCTCGACGACAGCTGGACCAGCGGCTTCACCCAGGAGCTTTCGGTGACGGACGAAAGGATGAACGTCATAGCCTCGACCAACACCAGCCTTCTGGGAAAGAACGCTGCCGACATCTTCGATTCCGACATCATAGTGTCCTGCCTCATGACGGGAAAGAACGGGGAGTCGGACGGAAGCTCCCAGGGCATAGCGGTAAAGAACCTCTGCTACGCGGTGGGCCCTTCGGGAAGCGTTAAAGGCGTCGTCTACGTGAGGGCAGACCTCTCGTCCATCAACTCCTTCCTGGGGCAGGCCAAGATGATATTCGTCGAAGCCACCCTGCTGGCCCTCGCGGTCACCGTGCTTTTGGGCTTTGCCCTTGCCCGCAGCATCACCGTCCCCATCAACGACGTGACCGACAAGGTCGAGATCATGTCCAAGGGCGACTTCAGCATACAGGTCCCGGTCAAAAGCGACGACGAGATAGGCCAGCTGGCCGAGATGTTCAACATGCTGGCGGGGCGGCTGGGCGACACCATCAGCGAGATAAACAACGAGAAGAACAAGCTGGGGACCATACTGCAGTACATGGCAGACGGCCTGGTCGCCATAGACCTTTCCGGCGGCATACTCCACGCCAACCCGGCGGCGAGGAGCATACTGGGCATAGCCCAGGACGCCGACCTTTCGGACAGCAGCTACGACAGCATCATGGGCTGCCTCGACGAGAAGCTCTCCCTCATGCGCATCAAGGAGGGCTGCGACAGCGGGGGCGGCGAGACCGTCTACCGCAAGGGAAACGAGACCTACGTCATACGCTTCGACCGCTTTAAGGATGAGAACGGCAAAGACGTGGGCATAATACTGGTCATCCAGGACATCACCGAGAGGCAGAAGCTCGAGGACATGCAGACCGACTTCGTCGCCAACGTGTCCCACGAGCTCAAGACTCCTCTTACAAATATAAAGAGCTACACCGAGACCCTGCTGGACGGGGCCATAGACGAAAAGGACACAGCGCTCAGCTTCCTTCAGATCGTCGATAAAGAAGCGGACCGCATGAACCGCCTCGTAAAGGACCTGCTGCAGCTCTCAAGGCTCGACCACCAGCAGGAGCCCATATTCCTGCGCGAGGGCAACATAGTGCTGCTGGTCAACATGGTCCTGATGAAGGTCGAGATGACCGCAAAGCAGAAGGGCCTCACCGTCACCGCCCTCTACGATCCGGAGGGCGACATCAGGGTGAACCTCGACAAGGACAGGATGGAGCAGGTGCTCATGAACATCATGTCCAACGCCATCAAGTACACCAACGAGGGCGGAACCATAGACGTCGACATCGTCCTGGACAGGGACAGGGTCAGGATAAGCGTAAAAGACAGCGGGATAGGCATTCCCCCCGAGTCGCTGCCCAGGATATTCGAGCGCTTCTACCGGGTCGATAAGGCCAGGTCGAGGGCCATGGGCGGAACGGGCCTGGGGCTTGCCATAACCAAGGAGATAGTCGACAGCCACGGCGGTACAATAGAGGCCGAGAGCGCTGTCGGCGTCGGCACAAAGATCACCATAGTTCTTCCGGTAGTTATCAGAAGGGGTATAAGAGACATTGAGTAGATACACAGACGATGACATGCTAAGGAACAGGACCAGCCAGGCCCAGAAAGAGCGCCAGGCCTTAAGGGCCAGGCAGAGGGAGGAGCTGGAGGAGCAGAACCGCCAGGCGAGGAAGGCCAAGAGAAGGCGCAGGGGCTTTGTGATAAGGCTGGTATGCGTCGCGGCCATCATGGCGGCGGTCTTCTTCACCGCGGTCAGCACCATGAATATCTTCCAGCTGCAGGAGGAAAAGCGCCAGGCCGACGAGAGGCTGGCGGATCTCGAGTACAAGAAGACCGGCCTTGAGCAGGAGCTCGAGGTGGTCGAAAGCGACGAGTACGTCGAGCAGCAGGCAAGATCGGAGCTGCGCATGATCTACGACGGCGAGGTCCTCTACGTTGTAAGAGACCGGGAAGAGCCCGAAAACACCGAGGACATGCCCGAGCAGGTCAAGCCGTGATCCCCGAAGGCGAAAGGCTTTACGTGAAGCAGGCCGTGGTGGTCGAAGGACGGGACGACGAGTCCGCCGTTCTAAGGGCTCTCGACTGCTGCTGCATAGCGACCCACGGCTGGGGCATAAAGCCCGAGACCCTTGAAATTATAAGGAAAGCCTGCGATGAGACCGGGATAATCATTTTCACCGATCCCGACCACGCGGGGCTTAAGATAAGGGAAAAGCTCACAAAGCTCTTCCCCTCCGCCCTTCAGGCCCACCTGACAAGAGGCGAGGCAGAAAAGGACGGGGACATAGGTATAGAAAACGCCTCGCCCGAGGCCATAAGAGCAGCTGTCCTTCGGGCCCTCTCATCGGAAGGGGTGCCGGAGGGCGAAGCTTTTATAAGGCCCCTTTCGGAGGAGCTTTGCGGCGAAGCGGAGCTCTTCAGCCTGGGGCTCATAGGGGCTTCCGATTCGGCCTTAAGGCGCGAAGCAGCGGGAAAGGCCCTGGGACTGGGAGGCGGCAACGCCAAAAGCTTTTTAAAAAAGCTCAGGCACTTTAAGGTCAGCAAAGAGGAGCTTGAAAGAGCATGCCGGCAATTTCCCCAACAGAAGAGATAAGGGCTCTGGAAAAGCGCTGGGGCTTTAAGTTCGACAGGTCCCTGGGTCAGAACTTCATCAACGACGAAAGCGTCATCGATGACATAGTCTCTGCCTGCGGAGCGGGAAGCAAAGATCTCGTCATAGAGATAGGCCCCGGCATGGGCTTTCTCACCATGGCCCTCGCCGAAAAGGCGGGAAAGGTGCTGGCCGTCGAGATAGACGAGAGGCTCATACCCATTCTGGATAAAAATCTATTGTTATATAACAACGTTGAGATAATAAACCGGGACATAATGAAGACCGATCTCAAGGCCCTGATCGAAGAAAAGGGATGCCTTAAGAACGGCGAAAAGCCTGAAAATATAAGGATAGTGGGGAATCTTCCCTATTACATCACGACCCCCATACTGACGAGTCTTCTTGAGGCTGAGACCGGAGCGAAAAGCGTCACGGTCATGGTCCAGAAAGAAGTCGCCGACAGAATAATGGCAAGGCCGTCCACCCGTCCATACTGCGTCCTGACCCTGATGCTCTCGTACTACGGAGTGCCGAGGCTGGTGAGAGACGTGCCGGCGGAGCTCTTCGTCCCCCGGCCCAAGGTGGATTCGGCGGTGGTGAGCCTTGAGCTCGCCGAGGGAGGCACCGTCGCCGTAAAGGACAGGGAGCTTCTCTTTAAACTGATAAAATCGGGCTTCGGCCAGAGGAGGAAGACCCTCTCCAACGCCCTGCTTCTGGGAGGCTTCGCAAGGGACGGCATCTCTACCGCCCTGGAAAGGGCAGGGCTTGACGGGTCCCGCAGAGCGGAGACCCTGAGCCTTAAGGAATTCGCGGCTTTAGCAGACGCCTTCGGCGCCTGATATATAGGAGGAACACATGATAGACATCAAGTTTTTAAGGGCAAACCCCGAGGCGGTCAAGGAGAACATAAAGAAGAAGTTCCAGGACGAAAAGCTGGTCCTGGTGGACCAGGTCCTCGAGATGGACGAAAAGGTCAGGCAGGCCAAGGCGAGAGGCGATGAGCTCCGTCAGCAGCGCAACACCGTGAGCCGACAGATAGGCGCCCTCATGAAGCAGGGCCTCAAAGAAGAGGCCGAAAAGACCAAGAAGCTGGTCACCGACATGGCCGACGAGCTGGCCCGCCTCGAAGAGGAGGAGGCCCGCCTCGCCGAAGAGATCAAGACCCGCATGATGGTAATACCCAACATCATCGGCCCCGAGGTCCCCATCGGAAAGGACGACTCCGAGAACGTCGAAAACGAGCGCTACGGCGAGCCCGTCGTGCCCGATTTCGAGATACCCTACCACATAGACATAATGGAGAGCTTCGACGGCGTCGACCTGGATTCCGCCAGGCGCACCAGCGGCAACGGCTTCTATTATCTCAAGGGAGACATTGCGAGGCTCCACAGCGCCATCTTAAGCTACGCCCGCGACTTCATGATAAACAGGGGCTTCACCTACTACGTTCCCCCCTTCATGATCCACGGCGACGTGGTCAAGGGCGTCATGAGCTTCACCGAGATGGAGAACATGATGTACAAGATCGAGGGCGAGGACCTCTACCTCATCGGCACCTCCGAGCACTCCATGATAGGCAAGTTCATCGACCAGATCCTGGACAAGGACCAGCTGCCCCAGACCCTCACCAGCTACTCCCCCTGCTTCAGAAAGGAAGTCGGAGCCCACGGCATAGAGGAAAGAGGCGTCTACCGCATCCACCAGTTCGAAAAGCAGGAGATGGTGGTCATCTGCGAGCCCGAGGATTCCCCCTACTGGTTCGATAAGCTCTGGCACAACAGCGTCGACTTCTTCAGGACCCTGGACATCCCCGTCAGGACCCTGGAGTGCTGCTCCGGCGACCTGGCCGATCTCAAGGTCAGGTCCCTGGACGTC